>NZ_VULV01000010.1:0-95752 GCF_009696495.1 Bifidobacterium sp. WCA-178-WT-4B
CGCTTCGGCTTGCGCATCACGGAAGTATCCGGTTGCGCCGTTGCATTTGTCATAGTTTTTCTCCTAACCCGTCTGAATGAGCCTGCCAACAACATCGTCGCCATTGCCGTTTCATCCATCGGTACGTCCTTCAATGTACAAGGCTTTAAAAAAAAAAGCAAATAAAACTTCATCGCGCGTGGCGAAATTTTCGTTATCTTGTTTTCCCGCCTTAGAAGGGCTTTATTGCAACGATATGCACAAATCGCACCCATCGAAGAAACAGCAGCCAATCCATGGCTGCAGCATCCATCTCCGCTATATAGGCAGCAACACGCCGATAGAAAAGCTGTTCTAGAGTAGCGAAAATTTCTCTACTCTATATGTAACGCTTTTTGCAGCGTCGCATACGAAAAGAGAAGAGCCGGGGGTAGGCATTGATAACTGGACCGGGGGAATGATCGCCACACAATATCTCATATCATTGGGGCATCGACGAATCGCCGTCATCACTGGCCCTACTAATTCACAATCCTCACAAGCGCGGCTGAGCGGATACATGGCGACGCTGCAGAAAAGCGGCATCAGCGCGGATCCGCATCTCATCAAGGTCGGCGACTACGTATCCGACAAGGCATACAAGGCGGCATGCAATCTCCTGGAAATGAGGGAGCAGGACCGACCGACCGCCATCTTCGCGTTCAACGATCTCGTCGCGATCAACGTCTATCGCGCCGCCCGACAGCACGGCATCAGTCTGCCCGAACAATTATCGATCATCGGTTTCGACGATGTCTATCCTGCGGCAAGCATGTGTCCATCCCTGACGACCATCAGGCAGCCATTCGACCTCATCGCCAGACAATGCATCAACCTGATTCTCGAAGCGCGGGAAGGAAAGGTGGAACAGAATTACTTCATTTTTCCCACGCAGCTTGTCGAACGCGAAAGCTGCGTATCGCCAGCACGTCCGTAACTCAGCAACGGAACACAGAATCAGCTTCCACGAAGCACCCATGCATATGCAATCCGTCTCTGGCACAAGCATTTACTTCTGTTTACCAGATGAAAATACAATATCGTGCGATTACGGGGGGGCGCAGCCCTAGCCTCAGCTGGAGGTCAGGAAGGTTTCGTTGCCTCGGGTGAAGTCGAGGACGGCACCGGCGAGTTGGACCTCGTCTGCCAGTTCGGGGTCGGCGGCCAGAAGCTGCTCGGCACGGGTGCGGGCGTCGGCGATCATGTCGGCGTCCTTGACCACGCGCAGGAGCTTCAGGCTGGACTTGCCGCCGGATTGGGCGTCGCCGAGCACATCGCCGGCACCGCGGAATTCCAAGTCGGCTTGGGCGATTTCGGCACCGTCGAGCGAGTGGTGAATCACTTCGAGCCGTTGCTCGGCCGGGGAGCCGGGTTCCGCACGGGAAATAAGGAACGCCCACGAGTTGGTGCCGCCACGTCCCACGCGGCCGCGCAGCTGATGCAACTGAGAGAGGCCGTATCGGTCGGCATCAAAGATGACGATGCAGCTGGCCCGCTTGACGTCCACGCCGACTTCGATCACCGTGGTGGACACCAGGATCGGAGTCTCGCCGCCGGCAAAATCGGCCATGACCTGGGTTTTGACGTCATCCTTGTCGCGGCCGGTCAGAGTCGCAAACCGAATGCCTTGGAATTGCGGGAGTTTCTGCAACCGGTCGGCGATTTCGGCCACCGCATGCAATGGCGGGCGAGCCACGGTTTCGCCGTTCTCGTCGAAGGTTTCGTAGGGATCGTCGATGCCGATGGCGTCGACCGCCGCGCGCGTTGCACGGCCGCCCGCAGCTGTGCGGGCGCTGGAACCAGATGCTGCGGCGCGTCCGCGGGCAGAACCGGCTGCTGACGAAACGCCGGAACCGCCTTCGTTCTCCTCATCATCCGCATCAATGCGCGGGCACACGATATAGGCCCGCTCCCCCGCGTCGACTCGCGCGCGAATGTGCGCGAACATACGCCCCATGGTGGCGGCGTCGGCCTCATTGACCACCACGGTGCGAATCGGTTTGCGGCCGCCGGGCAATTCGGTGAGCCAGGAAATATCGAGATCACCGAACCAAGTCATGGCGGCAGTGCGCGGGATGGGCGTGGCGGTCATCACCAGTAGATGCGGCGTGGTGCCGTCGTCGGTTTTGGCGTTGAGACTTTCGCGCTGTTCCACACCGAACCGGTGCTGCTCGTCGATTACCACCAAGGCCAAGTGCGGGGCTTGGAAGGTCTTGGAAAATGCCGCGTGCGTGGCCACGATAATGCCCGGCTCGCCACTGGACGCCGCAGCAAGTGCTTTACGTCGCGCAGCAAGCTTCATGCCGCCCGTCAACAACGTGACTGGAATCGCTGGCTTGAGTTGCTCCACCATCCGGCCAATGGTTTCGGCATGCTGCTCGGCCAGCACCTGAGTCGGGGCAACAAGCACGGCCTGATAGCCGGCGTCTACGGCTTGGAGCATGGCAGCGAGCGCCACTACGGTTTTGCCGGAGCCCACCTCGCCTTGCAGCAGACGCTGCATTGGCCAGTCATGAGCCAAATCGGCGGCAATATCATGAATAACCTGCTGCTGCCCTGCAGTGAGGGAGAACGGCAGGGATGCGATGAACTGATCGCGCAGACTGTCGGTTACCAACGGGCAAGAGTGAGCCGCGGATTTATGGGCGTGCGACCTGGCTTTAAGCAGCGAGGTCTGCGAAACGAAAGCCTCCTCATAGCGCAGGGTTTCGATGGCTTCCTTGAACCGGGCCGTGGAGGCCGGATCATGAATGGCCAGGAACGCCTCAGCCCGATGCATGAGGTTCTTGGCCTTGCGCACCGATTCGGGCAGCACATCTGGGATGGATTGGGAGAGCGCCTCAGCACCGGATTCGGCGGTCGTGCCGGACTTCTCTTCCCCGTTTTGGACGGCGATGGTGTCGGTCGTGGGAGCCACGATGTCGGCTGACCCAGCGCCAGCGTGTTTCCCGTCAGGCGTGGATGACGTGCGGGCCCCCATCATCCACAGCAATCCCAGAATCGTCTCATGAATATGTTCGGATGAAATACGCGAACTGGCGTGATATACCGGGCGGGGCCGGCAGACGCGGGTAAGCGCCTCTTGCACGGTATCGGCGTCGTATTTCAGCGCGGCCCCGGAAGGGGCAGCCGCGGCCGGCGGATACGCGGACTGCGCACTGGCATACGGATCGGTACTTCCCGCAAACGCGCCATTGCCGGATGCCGCGCCCCGAGCGTAACCCTCAAGCCCCGCTCCTGTTCCGGCCGACCCGGGCGCGACAGTGAGGATTTCGGGGTGCGTGAATTGCAGCTGCCCCATGTATTCGCTGGGCATACCGGAGACCACCACAGACGTGCCGGCGCGCAGCCGCATGCTGACCCAATCCACATACGATTTACGATACGAAAAGAACGTGAGCCGAGCCGTGCTGCCGGGTACGCGACGAGACCGGGCGAAGTCGGCGTCATCGACCGTCGCCTCGAGTCGGTAGCCGCGGCGAGCGTTCATCGGCACCACGCGCATGTCTCGTATCACGGCGGCAAATGCCATCTGCTGGCCGGGTGCGGCCTCGCGGATGGCGCGAAGCGGCACCGGTTCGGTGACACGGAAGGGATAGTAGGTCAGGGCGTCGCCGACAGTGACGATTCCCAGCGATTTGAGCGCGGACACGCGACGCTTGTTGGTGACCAGCGAAGCGAGAGTGGTGTCCATAGTGATGCTCATATTGGCCTATTCTATTCGCACGGCCCCTTTAGGCCGCAGAAACAACAAAACCCGCTGAGCCGAAGCTCAAACGGGTTTTGCTCCACGTTAGTACGCGATTCACGCGGCCACGCGCTGAACCTTGCCGGCCTTGAGGCACTTGACGCACACGCGCAGGCGAGTGTTCTCGCCATCAATCGTGGTGCGCACAGACTGCAGGTTCGGGCGGAAGCTACGCTTGGTACGACGGTGCGAATGGGAAACGGTGAAACCGGTCTGCGGTCCCTTGCCGCACACTGCGCAACGAGCTGCCATGATGGACTCCCTTAACCTTGATGTGTCAAGTCTTTCGCGCATTCGACCGCCGGTTTCACCCGACATGCCGAACACACAACTTCACAAATATATAGCCCAATACCGACAACCGCAACTCTTGCGTGTATCATGGGCGAACTTCGGCGGTTCACGCGCGGTTCGAGCGTAACTTGCGAGTGGGCCATCAGCGGTTCGCGAGCGGCTCGGCATTGGTTCGCCATCGGCGAATTACGCCGCAAATCGTAGCGTTTACCTGATAAAACACGCCGGCCTGCCTATTCCGCATCCAGCAAACTCTCATATAATCTCGGTATAAGAGATGGCAGGGGACGAAGGGGTCCTCGTGCAACTTACGACGAAGGAGGCTGTCATGTTGAATCTCAGGCGAGGTATCGGCACTCACGAGCCCAGCGTGATTTCACTGGGGCAAGTCTGGGTGGACATTATGCTCAATGTGGACGAGGTGCCGGCACAGGGCGGATTCGCCGTGGCCGATCATCCGAAGCCTTCCATTGGCGGCAGCTATCGCGTGCTGCAGGCGGCCAGCCGCATGGGCGTGCCGACCGAGCACGCCGGCATTCTGGGCAACGGCCTGTGGGCGCATTTCATCCGCCAGTCATTCCAAGACAACGGCATTACGCATATCGGCCAGGATCGTCTTGATGAGGATTCCGGTTTCCGCGTGGTGCTGAGCTCCGGCGCGCCGAAGAAGACGTTCATCGCTTCCTATGGCGCCGAGGCTCATGGCGACGCGGACACGTTCAACACGCTGGAGCCGCAGCCCAAAGACGTGGTGCACATCAGCGGCAACACACTGATGGACCATACGGCCACCGGCGTGGACGGATTCCTACTCAAGGCCGGTACCGACCCGGCTGCACGCGACTACACGCTGGTGATCAATCCCACCAATACGTTGCGTCTGGTCAACGACCATATGCTTGAGGACCTGGTGCTCGCACGCCCGGTCTGGTCCTGCAACCGTCAGGAGGCCATGACGCTGGCCGAGCGCCTGGGCGCGCCGATCGACGACAGCAAGGTCACCATCGGCGGTGGACTCGACGACTTTATGCACCAGTTGTGTGACGGCTTGGGCACTACACTGCGCGCGCCGCTGGTGGTGCGTGTCGGCGCCCGCGGCGCTTGGATTCGTGAGCCAGGTGGCGAGACGATTCATATCGAGGGATACCCGACCAAGGCCGTACACACCCGTTCGGCGGGCGGTTGCCACACCGGCGTGATGTGCGCGATGCTGGCAAAGGGCCATAGTCTGGCCGAATCGGTAAAGATCGCCAACGCGGCGGCATCCATCGCCATCCAGCGCAGCCTCAACGGCGTGCCGCAATGCCCCGATTACGACGAGGCCATCGCGCTGATCGGCGAATAGTTTCCGGACGATTGAGTGGATTTCCTCATCTGGGGGAATCCACGATCGGCTCCCTTCAGTCCGCTTCGCGGCCAGCTCCCCTCAGCGAGGGGAGCTATTTTTCTGCCCTGGCTCCCCTTAGAAAGGGGCCCCGGCATTATTCACCCGCCGTTCAACCGGAATGGTCCCCCTACCCTAGTCCGCGCTTCTACGATAGATTGAGTTGAATACCGTCGAGGAGTGCATATGACTGATCCCACGAATGTCCACGAACCGGTGCCGCAAAGCGCCAAACTGACCGCCCGCGAAAAGAAGTGGATCATCTACGACGTCGGCAACTCGGCATTCGTGCTGCTGTCCACCGCCGTCATCCCCATCTACGCCAAATCACTGATGCCGGCGGACGGCAACATCGTGTCCGCCTGGGGTTACGCGCAAACCATTGCCTCCTTGGTCATAGCGCTGCTCATGCCGTTGCTCGGCTCCATCGCCGACGTGCAAGGCATGAAAATCAAGTTCTTCCTGGGCTTCTTCGGCACCGGCGTGGTCACCTGCTGCGCAATGGCCTTGCCCCTGACCTGGCTGCCGTTCCTAGTCGTCTACATTCTGGCGACCATCGGCCTCAACGGCTCGCTGACGTTCTACGATTCGATGCTCATCGACACCACCTCGAACGAGCGCATGGACAAGGTCTCCTCGCACGGCTACGGCTGGGGCTACATCGGCTCCACCGTGCCGTTCATCGCCTGCATCGCGCTGATCTTCGGCGGCCCGTCGCTCTTCGGCTGGTCAACGGCGGCCTGCACTCGCGCATCGTTCATCATCACCGCCATCTGGTGGGTGGCATTCACCATCCCGCTGCTTACCAGCTACCGCCAAGTGCACTATCGCGCCACCCGTGACCAGCTGGGCTCGGCCATGCGCGGCACGTTCAGCGAACTGGCGGGCACGTTCGGCAAGATCGTGAAGAACAAGCCGTTGTGGATGTTCATGATCGCGTTCTTCTTCTACATCGATGCCGTGAACACGGTGATTTCGATGAGTACCTCCTACGGTGCCGAGCTTGGCATCGACTCCACCCAGCTGGTGGTGGCACTGCTCGTCACGCAGTTCGTGGCCTTCCCCTGCGCGATTCTCTACGGCCGTCTGGCCGGCCGGTTCGGCTGCAAAGTGATGATCACGGCGGCGGTCGTGGCATACATGTGCATCGTGCTCTTCGCCGCGTTCTTCATGAAATCGGCCGTGGAGTTCTGGATTCTGGCGATTCTGGTCGGCATGTTCCAAGGCGGCATTCAGGCGCTGTCCCGCTCGTACTACGGCAAGATCATCCCCAAGGACCACGCCAACGAGTACTACGGCTTCTACGATATCTTCGGCAAGACCGCCTCAATCATCGGCACCTTCCTGGTAGCCACCACCACGTCCCTGACCGGCAACGCCTCGTTCGGCGTGCTGTCGATCGCAATCCTGCTGATCGTCGCGCTCATCTTCCTGCTCCTGCAGAAGGACCCAACGCAAGCGTAATATCACCCATCAATCAGCAACAGGAACGCCGAAGCAGCGATAAAACGGCAGACCCTACCGCCCGAGCCGCGATCTGAAACAATTTAGCCCTGCACAACGCACATATTTTGACAGGGCGGTAGTTGTCGCAACTTCTGCGACAACTACCGTTGGTAAATCGAACGCTATAATCAGAAACTTTCAGATGCTGAGTTCCATGCAGTACCCCCTGTGACCGCAATGCGGGCAGGTAAGCTTGCGTGTCTTGGGCGTGTGTGCGGCGAATACGAACTCTCGCATACCCGGCTGGAAAGTCTCATGGCAAGCCGGACATAGGTACTGCACGCGGGAGCGATAGTACTTCATCGCCGCAACAGTGAGCGCAATCGCCAGCAGAACGGCGACCGGCAGCGGCCACCATACGTCTGTCATCACACCGATGACGAGGCATGCAATTTGCAACAAAGTCGCGGGCAATGCGATTGCCAACATGACCAAATATGTGGTGCGCAGGGAATGAGTGGTTGTGGTGTTCATAACGGTTGCTATGTCGGTTAATGTTGACGATACGAAGTCAGACGCCGAGACCGTCAGTGCTTTGCGCAGCTGCAAGCAGTCATCAAGACGTTGCTTCTGCTCGGCGATACCCGACTGCAAGGATGCCGTCTGCTGATCCAGCAAATCAACCAGCACCCGTTCCGGCCGCTCGTCCGACAGAATCGAGCGAATCTGCTCCAGCTTGAAGCCGAGTCCTTTGAGAAAAAGGATGACCCGCATCCGCTCGACCTCTGCAGCCCCATACAGCCTTCGGCCGCCGTCGCTGATCTCATTGGGAATCAACAGACCTTTGGCGTCGTAGTACTGCACGGTTCGCACACTCACACCAGTGAGTTTGGCGATGTCCCCTGTGGTGTATCGGCTGTCCGTTTCATCGTCCATCGACATGGCCTAACCTCCTTTCACCAAGCAATATGCCGCATTACGCAACGTCACAAGCAACATACGACGCAACGTCGACCACAAAACCTTCACATATAAGCGGACTGTAGAAAGACATCCGACCATCGCAATTGTGCACTGGTTCACAGTGAGCACCCCGAACCAGTTAGACGGCAGAACAGAATTACAGCCACACCTGTTCTTCAGGCTTTACCTCGCCGACCGCATTGGCCACACGTATGGCATCATTCCGACTCAATCTACCGGTGAATCCCTGTAGATCCGACCGGAGGAACCGCACCTGCATGCGATACACGTCGAAGACATGCAATCGCTCCGGAACCGGCATCAATTCCGGAATATCATGATTATTCGCCATCGCGCCACGCCTTGGGCAGTACGGCAACACCATCGGCGCCCCGGCTTGGATTCAACACCATGGCGTTCGGCACTTCGACCACCGGATATCCCTGTTCGTCGACCCCACGGTACGTAACTCCATTGGCGGCAACACGTCCCGCGCGAGGCAGCACGGGTTCAGGCGCCTTCACCTCGAACGGAATACGACGCTGCGACACCAACTGCACGCTGGCCATATTCACGAACGTATTGAAATTCAATCCCATGGAATCAAGAATGGCGTTCACTTCAGCTTTGAGATCATCATCCATGCGAACAGTGGTAGTGCTCATAATGAATCCTTTCCAAAGCCAATTGTATTACTAATGACTTCTTTTCTCAATATAATCCGTAGGATGCTTAACGCTTTTGCATCATGACCTTGACATCGGGACAATCCCGCGTGAAACCAATCTCTGCCTTTGCGCTCATCAGCTGGGGAGCTCACGATCACACTCATGCGTCGCAGACCACGAGCCTCACGCGCCTCCTCATTCCACATCTGTGTTAACAACATGTGTTAATCGCATGCATCGCCACCATGATTCCCCAATGATTTCAAGGGTTCCCCGGTCTCACTATTGTTTCTTCCCTAAAACGGCCTCAATCATCGGCACCGTCCTGGTAGCCACCACCACGTCCCTGACCGGCGACGCCTCGTTCGGCGTGCTGTCCATCGCCGTCCTGCTCGTCGCGGCGCTCGTTTTCCTGCTGCTGCAGAAAGACCCGACGCGAAACTAACTAATTTGCGACGCGCAATCAGCGCTCGCGATAATCCTTGAACAGTTGGATGGCGATGGCCGCGATTCCGCACAGCACGCCGCCGATAGGCCATGCGACCCAGAACATGCCTGTACCGGCGGTCGACCAATCACCGCGCAGAGCAGCTGGGCTCAGGAACAGCAAGCACAGGCCAATCAGCGTGGCTATCATCATGATGATGCCGCATACCGCGCCGGTCAGTTTGGCGTAGAAATCCTGCTCGCCCGCATGCTCCTTGCGGTCGTCCTCGGCCGCTTTGTTGTATGCGTTGATATTGAGCAGACTGTATCTCATGCCGCAGTAGACAAACCCGAAAACACCGGACGCACAGAGCAGCAGAAAAATTGCGTTGGGCCAGCCATCGGAGACGCCGAGCATGTCATCGGCATACACCGTCACCGCAATGCCAATCAGAATAGCCGAGATGCCACCGACGATGCCGATTACCAGCAGCCGCAATTCTCGGCTGCGGTCCTCCCCGGTGTAGAAATCTTCTACGTATGGGTGACGCCGTTTGAAGTCAATACGCGACAGACCTCCTGGAATCAGCATCGCCAGCCCCGCAATCACACCCACGCAGACGCACAGAAACGTCAGAAAATCGTTGAGCGGCGTCGCTCCGAGAATGGAATTGCTGGAATCGAACAGGTTGCCGATGCCAACCCCGGCGACAATCGCAGCAACACCGCCGGCAATCAGCAGAGCGAATCGGCGGCGATGTTCATCGTAGCCAGTGATATCCTGCGCAAGCTCCGCGATAGGAGCGATTATGCCCGCCGTTTTGGAAGAAGCGGCTAAAGGCGATGCCGTCTCAGCCGAGGAGTCAACATTCGACGAACCGGCCGCAGAAGCCGACGCGGCAGGCCGACTCACATCGCCAAGTACCAGATCATCAAGCGTGCAGCCGAACAGGTCGCAGATCATAAGCAGCTTGTCCATCTCGGGATAGGCCTTTTCGGATTCCCATTTCGAAATGGCCTGACGCGAGACGCCAAGCAACATGGCCAATCGTTCCTGGGTCAGGTTGCGTTGCGCACGTAGGTACTGCAGGTTAGCGCGAAAACTCATTGGAATGTCCCTTCATACGTAATCTTTATCATGTCATGTTCGGCCGATGGGCTCACTATGGCATGCCGTCCATATCACCCGCCACCATCTTTGGGTTGCAATCGCCGGTTATTCGAGCGCAACCACAAGTTGCATCGGCGGAATTCCGCCATTCCGTTGACCTGAGCAGCTTTAACATCGCACTCCACGAGACCGAAGCTTTTCCAGCCATGCGAGGGCAGCTTGTCTCACCTGCCACCACGAATCCGCTTCGACCCACGTACACATCTGTGTACAGCAGCGCTCGCAATCGGTTACCTACGACCCATATGATTTGCTGAGCGACCGCAAAACACGCAATAGCCGAGACAACACCGTCAGCGTTAAAGCTTAAGGCGACTACTTGCCCAATAGTCCGGAAATCTGGCTGATGATGTCAGCGGGCAGTCCTGCTTGTTCGGCAATGGATCCGAGGTCCAGATTGGCACCCTGCTCCTGAATTGCACCAGCGACCTGACTGATCTGGTCGGCGGAGATGTTTTCCTCCGCCAGCGCCTGCAGCTCGTCAAGTCGGTCGGCGTTCAAATGGTCGCCAACGACCTGTTGATTTCACCCAACTGATCGGCATTGAAATGCTCACCGATTACCGCCGGCAAATCACCAATCGAACCGAGATTGAAATCCCCGCCAAGCACATTGCCTAGATTGTCTGCGGCAAAATTTTTCAGGCTATCGAACAGTCCCACATGTGCCGCTGGTACTGCTTGTTCAGCAACTGCTGCAGAGCATCGCACAGACCCTGCATCAATCGCCGCTCTTCGGTAGACAAGTCCCGCGTGAAACCAATCTCTGCCTTTGCGCTCATCAGCTGGGGAGCTCACGGTCACACTCATGCGTCGCAGACCACGAGCCTCACGCGCCTCCTCATTCCACATCTGTGTTAACAACATGTGTTAATCGCATGCATCGCCACCATGATTCCCCAATGATTTCAAGGGTTCCCCGGTCTCACTATTGTTTCTTCCCTAAAACGGCCTCGATCATCGGCACTTTCCTGGTGGCCACCACCTCCCTGACCGGCAACGCTTCGTTCGGCGTGCTGTCCATCGCCGTCCTGCTCGTTGTGGCGCTCGTTTTCCTGCTGCTCCAGAAGGATCCGACGCGCGCAAACGTGCTGAGACATCGCCGGTGAACCAAGTTCTGCCTTTTTACCGACGCCAGCTCGCATAAGCAGGAATCAAACGTCGGCGCTGGGACACAGAACGGGAATCCGCCGACGTTCAGAGTATCTGATGTCGGTGCCGGGCCATGTTTTGGACGCCACCGACACAAGTACCACTCTTGGCGACGGTGGTGGGGCATCCGCTGTCCCACCACCGTCGCCAATCGTTCTCAGCGGCGTTGACAATCCATTATCTGTCCCTCCAACGCCGCCAGACGTCAACAGCGTCGGCGACGGTCCGGATTTTGACGCACCACCGATGCAAAACCATTGCAGGCGGTCCGTACGGAACATCAGCCGCGACCACCGAACGAGCACCAGATGCGGCATCAGCCGCGACACCAGCCGCACTTATCGACGCGCCCTTACCGCGTCATCACGTCCATCAATACAATGACTCATCGGCATATCCGGCTGCAGCCCAATAATCGTCGGCCGATAGCGAGCGATTGAAACCGGTGGCATGATCGCTTCCGAGGTCGCCCTCGCCACCGAGATCGACATCGAAATCAGTACCAGCATCGGAAGTACCGCCGGACATACCGGCAACGGACCTGACTTCGGTTTTCAGCAGGTATTTCTCCGCGAAATTCAGCGTGGTGCACACCATCGCAAACCCCTTTCCATGCCGTTGCCCTGGCTGACCAAGACGTCCTTGTGTAAGTAAGTATGGCGGCTCCCCTTCCGCACCGCCATATCCACTATGGAAGCACGCCGCGGCACACGACACAAGCCCCGGGACATATGAAGAAGTTATGGCCGGTTCAAAGCACCCGTATTACAGCCCAAACGGCACCGCGCGCAGCGGGATTGCACGACGGCCGGACGCCACTCATAATCGGAAACCGCTCACAGCCAAATGCCACCCGAGGCCGGACGCCATATAAGGAGCCGTGGCACGGCAGATATAGAAAATGCCCGCCATCATAGGCTGACGAGCGTGATATCGGGTGGGCGATGTAGGAATCGAACCTACGACCCCTTCGGTGTGAACGAAGTGCGCTAGCCGCTGCGCCAATCGCCCGAGCTTGTGATGAAAAAACCGGCAACATTCTGCCGGCGATTCATCGAGTGGGCGATACAAGATTCGAACTTGTGACCCCTTCCGTGTCAGGGAAGTGCGCTACCACTGCGCCAACCGCCCGGGTCATCCTCCGGTCGAATCAATCAGTATGAATCAACCATCCGAGAGCGGACAACGGGACTCGAACCCGCGGTCTCAACCTTGGCAAGGTTGCGCTTTACCAACTAAGCTATGTCCGCATGTGTTACCTTCACGGGCAACAGGTGATAAAGATACGCCAATCTCAGGAAAAAGCCAAGCCCCCGCGTGTCCCACCGGTTTTCCAACGATTATCGGGTGCCGCCGTGCACATAACTCGCGGTGACCGTATACAGCAGCCAAGCGATGGGCATGGCCAGCATAAACAGCGGGTAGAACCAAGCGATGGGCACATTGCACGGCCATGGCCGTGGAAATCAGGAACGCATGACGATAACCGATCAGCTGGCCGAAGAGGCCAAGGCCTTGATCGGCGACCGTGCCGAAGCGAAGTTCCTGAACTACGCCGACGTGCCGTTCTTCAACCAGGACGAGGAATTCCCGAACCCGACAGCCGCCGTGGCCGCCGCCTTCCTGGCGCTCGTTGCGGAGTAATCCCGCCTGAATCTTGGTTACGTTCCGCCTCAAGGCGGACGGCGGACCAGCTGCATCAGCAATGTGCCGAACCCCTCTGATTGACTCCAATCAGAGGGGTCGCTGCGTTTCAAGGGGCTGATTTGGCCTTCTCCGGAGGTCTACTCCCGTTTCAAGGGGCTGGTGGCTGAGTAGACACGGGCCAAAAACGGCGTAATGACGTTAGCCCGAAGCCGTTTATACTTGCGGTTTCCCGGATGAGGAGCCCCTCGAAACGGAGATAGACCTCCGGAATAACCCAAATCAGCCCCTCGAAACGGAGTTAGACGGTTGGGATGTCGGAAAGAACACTCACGCCGGCCCAAGAACCCCCACTATGTCAGATATCGCTGCCCAGCACGCAATACTGACGGTACAGCACGACCCGTCCTTCATGGAATCAGGCACGGTATGGGCTTCATCCCTCAACGCGCGATAATGGCGGTATGACGCAACGACAACTGATGCGGGCCACAGTCGAAACGCCCATCGGCCGGATGATGATGGCCTCGGACGGCGAGGGCCTGACCGAGCTCTGTCTTGAAGACTGGTGGTGGGCCACCGATCACCAAGCCGTTCTCGATTCGAATCGCGAATCCGATCGTGAACCCGATGTGTTCCGTATGACCCGCGTATGGCTGACCGCCTATTTCGCCGGCGAGCGCCCCGGCCTAGATCAGACGCCGCCGTTGCATCCCGCCGGCACGCCGTTCCAACATGAAGTGTGGAATCTGGTGGCCGAAATTCCCTATGGCATGACGGTAAGTTACGGCGAACTCGCCGCCGAATTGGCCGAACGACGCGGTGGCGGCCGCATGGCCGCGCAGGCGGTCGGAGGCGCAGTGAAGCGCAATCCGGTTACCATCATCGTGCCCTGTCACCGCGTAGTCGGCTCGGGCCGCGCGTTTGGCGGCTACGGCGGCCGACTCGACATCAAGGCCAAACTGCTCGACCACGAAGGCGTGGATCTGGCCCGCTTCAATCTGCCGAACCTTTGACGGCCCCAACGGTCCGCCTCGTCAAAAGGATTGAGTGGTTACCCCTCCCGCTGGCGGGAGATGGCGCGTAACGCCGGAGGGTGGTCGGCTGGCTGGCATCGCAACCCTGCTACCCGACAATTTTCGACAAGCTGACGGGAATCCTTCCACGAATTGTTCGCCGTCGGTGCAGTCTTGCTCGATCGCGCCGGCCAAAACCGTACAATCCCTACAATGGAATGCATATGGTTAATTGCTGCGCGCAGCCGCACGGCCGCACGCGATCGCAAGACCACATGGCCCAAGGGGATACGCAATATCAACGGAAGCAGGAGGTGCGTATGACCGGCATTATCGATTACGCGCACACCGAAACGCGCTCCTTCGCCGACTTGCCGTTCAACGAAATCGACGCCTTGATCATCTCCACGCTCATCTATGAGGATGTGGCCAGTGTCTGTCCGACGTTGATGCTGGATGAGACGCGGTCAGGCTCGTTCGCCGCACGCATTCGCGCTTTCGAGCCCAAGCATCCACTGATCTGGCTGAAGGGTATCTGGCATCCCGAGCTTGAATCGGTAAGCCTTGACGAGGCCAACCGCGAGCTGCATCGTTCGCCGGAAACGCATGCCGACGACAAGCCGCACGAAGCCCAAATGGTTTCAGTGGTCAATCCGGACCTGACCCACGACCTGTTCCAGGCCGCAGGCGAGAACCCCCGCTACGCCAACGTTCGCCTGGGCGCGGTGGTCGAGCACATCAATCAGGGCGAGCAAACCCAATTCGCCGCCGCCACCTTCCAACTGCCCGACGGCCACAAGCGCCGGAAGCCGACCTACAAAG
This sequence comes from Bifidobacterium sp. WCA-178-WT-4B, assembly GCF_009696495.1. Classification (NCBI taxonomy): domain Bacteria; kingdom Bacillati; phylum Actinomycetota; class Actinomycetes; order Bifidobacteriales; family Bifidobacteriaceae; genus Bifidobacterium; species Bifidobacterium sp. WCA-178-WT-4B. The sequence goes on from NZ_VULV01000010.1 coordinate 14,752, forward strand.
GCACGTTGGTTATTTCCTTCCGCGGTACCGATGATTCGCTCATCGGATGGAAGGAAGATTTCAATATGGCTTTCCAGTATCCGGTGCCGGCGCAACGTTCAGCCAGCGCCTATCTGGATACGGTGGCGCGACTGTGGGAGGGTCCGATTATTCTGGTCGGCCATTCCAAGGGAGGCAATCTGGCGATTTACGCGGCCATGAACGCCGACCCCAAGGTGCGCAAGCGCATTCAGCATGTCTATTCACTGGACGGCCCCGGTTTCCCGCCGGAGATTGTGACCAGCCCCGCCTACCGCACCATCCAGCCGAAGGTGACGAAAATCGTGCCAAGTTCGTCGATTGTGGGCATGATTTTCGAGACCCCGGAGCCTTGCCGCGTGGTCTCTTCCGATTCGGATGGCATCATGCAGCATTCCGCCTTCACCTGGCTATTGGATGGCGACCAGTTCATCACCGAGCCGGATTTGAGTTCCAGCTCGCAGTTGTTTAACGAGGAGCTGAACCATTGGATCGCCACGCTTACGCCCGAACAGCGCGAGCGTGCGGTGGACGCGCTGTTCACCGTGCTGCACGCCAACGGCGCCACCAGTTTCAGCGAGGTGATGAGCAACTTCCCCGCTTCGATTCCGGCGATGCTTGGCGCGTACGTTGGGCTGACCCCCGCAGACCGGCGTCATTTGGTTGAGGCCCTGGCGATACTGTTCAAGGCGTCCACGGCCAAACGCAAGCCGACGCCCGCCCCGGCTTCCGCACCAAGTTCTGCGACCTCCAAAGCAACAGCCGAGATCCCAGCAGAAACTGCAGCAGGAGCAGATAGCGCAGCTCCGGCCAGAGCCGATACTGATGCCGATGCCGGCACCACAGCTTCGCCATCAGCGGAGGACACAACTGAAATCGCCGATTAGCTCATAGACATGTCCACAAATAATAGTTATACTGCCCAATAAGTTATTAGACAGCGTGACCATATCACGCTGGTGCATCAGGAGGAAGAGATGCCACGTCCACGCCATGATTCCGAGGTGCTGCCCGCCAAAGAACGCCTCGAGAACGCTTTCTGGGAATTGCTCGCCGACCGCGACTATCGCAAGATCACCGTTACCGACGTGGTGCGTGAGGCTGGCGTGAACCGTAATTCGTTCTACTATCACTTCTCCAGCCTGCCCGAATTGGCCGATTCAGCCATCCTGCATCAGGTCGAATCGATTCCGATCAACCGCACCCCCGATCCGAACGGCAATCCCGAGGAACAATGGCGAGACCGCGTCACCGCCACGCTCTCCGATCCAGAGCAGCGTCAGCGCCTCGACCACCTGGCCCTGTTGGCAGGCCCGCACAGCACGCTTGAACTGACCGAATCGCTGCGCGACTTCTGCCGTCTGCAAATGCTCAGCACATTGCAACGCGACCCCAAGAACCTTGACCTGAAAACCGATCTCATGGTCGAGTTCACCGTGGGCGGCATGCTCGCCGTGCTGCAACGTTGGCCCGAATTGAGCGGCACCATCGAAATCAAAGACCTGCTTAAAGAAGATGTGGCCGTGCTGGCCATGGGCATATACCTGGCCATGAGCCAAAAGGACATGCTTAATTACTGGAATCGCATCTTCGTGCACAATGCGCAGGATTCGACCGCCCCCGGCATGCCGGTCGCCGCCACGCATGCCGCGCCATCCACCATCTCATCGTCGAACGGCCCCGCAGGATTCCCCGGGTACACCGCTTGACCGAAAACCAGCGAGTCTGGATTGTTTCCGCCGCACGAACCTCGCGTGAGGTTTCTCACAAGGCGCAATCAGCCTCTCATGCTGGCGTTTCCAACCCACGCACAGGAAGATGGAAGCATGAGCGAAACATCGAACAAGACCCGTCTGGAACATGACTGCATCGGCCAGATGGAGGTGCCGGCGAACGTCTACTGGGGTATTCACACCCAGCGCGCTATCGGCAACTTCCCGGTCTCCGGCATCACCGATAGCCAACATCCCGAGCTGATTCGCGCCTATGCCACGGTCAAGCGCGCCTGCGCCATCGCCAATGAGGAATTAGGCCTGATCGACCCAGCCAAGGCCGAGGCCATTCGCGCCGCCTGCCTAGAAATTGAGGCCGGCAAACTGGCCGATCAGTTCCCGGTCGATGTGATGCAGGGCGGTGCCGGCACCTCGTCGAACATGAACATGAACGAGGTGATCGCCAACCGTGCGTTGGAAATCGCCGGCCGCCAGCGCGGCGATTACACATACATCCATCCGAACGACGACGTCAACAAGTCGCAGTCCACGAACGACACCTACCCGGCCGCCTGCAAACTCGCGCTTATCGACGCGATCGGGCCGCTCGCCGAGTCCACCAAGAAACTCGCCAAGGCCTTCCACGATCTGGCCGACAAACATATCAATGACGTGACGATTGGCCGCACGCAGCTGCAGGACGCCGTACCAATGACCTATGGTCAGGAATTTCATGCGTTTGCCACGCTGTTGAAGTCTGATTTGGCTGCATTCGATCGCGTGGTGCCGCTGCTGGCCCAGCTCAACCTCGGTGCCACCGCCATCGGTACCGGCATTTGCGCGGATCTGCGATTCCGCAAGTCCGCTATCAAGCATCTGGCGCAAATCACCGGGCTGCCGGTCACCGCCGCGCCCGATCCGGTGGCCGCCATGACGGATATGGGCGCGTACGTGGCCACGTCGGCTGCCATCAAGAGCCTCGCCGTGCACCTGAAGAAGGCCGCCGACGATTTGCGACTGCTCAATTCCGGGCCGCGCTGCGGTTTCAACGATCTCAACGTGCCGGCTCGCCAGGCCGGATCGTCGATCATGCCGGCCAAAGTGAACCCTGTGATCCCCGAATGCGTCAACCAGTGCTGCTTCACGATTTTCGGCATGGACGTGACTGTGAACTGGGCTGTGGCCGAGGGACAGTTGCAGCTGAACGCCTTCGACCCGGTGATGGTGCATGAGCTGCTGACCGGCATGGCGTTGCTGACGCACGCCATGGAGACGTTCCGCGTCAACTGCGTGGAAGGCATCGAAATCAATGCTGACCTGGGGCGTTCATACGCCCAGTCCTCACCGTCGATTTCCGCCGCGCTCAACCACTACATCGGCTACGAGCACGCGGCCGACATCGCCGCCGAAGCCGTACATACCGGCCGTACCGTGCGCGAGGTGGCCGGCGAACGCACCGACCTGCCCGCCGAGCAGTTGGACGAGATTCTCGATCCGATTCGACTGGCCCGCGGCCTCGGCCAGACCTGCCGCGAACGCCAGGAGTAGCGGAATCGACCGTAGGCCGATTCCGCTTTCTGCCACCCCGTCTCCACGACTTCACCAGAAACGACCGATACAGTAGGCGTATGACTGAATATGCAGAAGACATCGCACGCTGGTTTCAGGTGAACGCCGGCAAACTCATCTGGCTGACCATTGTATTGGCCATCGTATTTGTGGCCGACCGCGTCATCAGCCGCGTGTTGCGCAAGATTCTGGACAATTCTCAGATTCCCAGCGCCTCGATTTTCGTGAACCTCACGCGCGTGACCATCTGGGTCACCGGCGCAGCGATGGTACTGCAGCCCGTATTCGGCATCAATCCGACCACACTTATCACCGCCCTTGGTGTTGGAGGTGTGGCGATCTCGCTGGGTCTGAAGGATACAATCGCCAACATCATCGGCGGCTTCGGCCTGATGCTGGGCCGCGTAATCCAACCCGGCGATCTGGTGACCATTCAAGGCGTCACAGGCACCGTGCACGACATCACCTGGCGTCAGACCGTGGTGCGCACCCGTTCCGGAGACATGATGGTCATCCCCAATTCGGTACTCAATACGGCCGCCCTGACCAAGCTCACGCCGGTCAGCGAAGGCATGGCCACGCTTGAGTTCACGGCCAAGGCCTCCGGCGACCCGTCTGCGATCAGTCAGGATATTCTCGACCGCGTAACCAAAGCCACCGCCGACGTGGCGCTGGAGGGTCAGCCGCCATTGGTCAAGTTCACCGGCTTCTCCCCTTACGGCATGACCGGCCAAGTGCTTGTGTTCGCGCGCGAGGGTGTGCTGCCTTCCACCATCAAAGATATGGCGGCACGAGCCATCGCCGGTTCGGGCACCGAATACCTTGTTGAAGATGGCGGCTCGTCAGGCAATCTGTGATATCTCCCGGCTCGCCTCTCTGGGTCCGGCTATGACAGTCATGCGAACAGCATCCAACCGGTAAGCATCACAGTCAACAGTAGGTACGCGATAACGCCGGGATTGGCATAGGCGGTGCGTATTTTAAGCCCCGCAGGCAACTCCTCTGGCGCAAGATAGAACTCCCAGCTCTTGCGCTTGGTGATAAGCAGCACGATACCGGCAATGCAGAGGCCCAACATCACTGTGCCGTACAACATCATGATGCCCATGTCGCCCATGTTGCCGGCTTCAGCCATACGCATGATTTCGGCCTCGCTGACCGTGCCGTCGAGGATGCGGGGATCGATCTGTTGTATCACCAATGGGGCGAGTACTGACCCGTTCAGGTTGATCAGCATGTGCATAGCCACCGAATACCGCAGTCGGGAGGTGCGCGTGTATACATATCCGAACATCAGTCCTAGGCCAAAGGCGTAGAAGAACTGGAACACGTTCATATGGAATAGCGCGAATGCCAATGCGGAGAATATGATTGCGGTCTTCTCTCCGTACCGGCGCAGGCGGGAGATAATCTCCTTGCGAAAAATCCATTCTTCGCAAACCGGTGCCAACAGGCCTATGAACAATGCGTTCACCCGCCAGTCGCTGCCAAGAATCACGTCGTTGATGCGATTGGTGGCCTGACCATCAGTGGCTCCGGCAGACAATATATTGCCAATCATATTGCCCAAGAACATTACCGGAATGCACATGACGAAAATCTGAATGAACTCCCCCGCCTTCATGGGGTACTGCCGGGTGCGAATAACCGGTACGCGAGTGAAGGCCAACATACTCAGCGGCATGGCCACCACATACAGCGGTCCGGAGGAGGCGAGCAGCACAGCCCAAGCGGGCACATCGGTGCCAAGCAGCGTTCGTAGTGCTTCAGTGGCCAGAATATTCAGTCCGATCCAGAACACCATCATAATGGCGAGCGCCGAGCCGATTGTCGAAAACCGGCGATGGGCCGTGAACCACCAATCGCGTGGAGATTGTTGCGGCTGCTGCGATTGCTGAGGTGCCTGCGGCTGCTGCGCCGGCGGCATTGGTTCGCTCATACTTATCCCCCATAGTTACTGGCCGCAAACGGACCGATCACACGTGCAATACTCTTCAAGAATACGGCACGGCGTTTCGATTGCATTGGGAATGGGGGAGGAAATCATCAATGGGCAAGGAATGATCAACGTCAATCATTCCCAATGCCGAGAAAGTCCCCTACTCTGCAAGATTGCTGTGGGACGGCACGCGATAATCGCCCAAAAATCGCCGCCGTCCCACACACATCATTGCCGATAAGCCATTCGACGATCGTACAGTCACAAAAACAGAACAGAACCGCACGATCATCGCAACGCCATTCAGCAGGCGAGCGCGGCGACCGGACGCGGGGTGACAATCACGTCATCGCCCACCGCCAGACCGGCCGGCAGCTCGCTGGCGGGCAGCTGCACGGTGGCCTTGAGCTGTTCGCCCTTGTTCCAGCGCTGGTATTCGCCGGAGGTGATGACCGTATCCACGCGCACCAAGGAGCCAAGGAAGTGAATGACCTCCACGCGGGCGCGTTCGCCGACGTGCGAATCGCTGCTGCCGGCCAAGGCCAGCGTCAGGTTCTCCGGGCGCACGAGCACGGCCACGGAATCGCCCTTGGCGGAGCCGGCGAGCAGCGGCACGCGCTGGCCGAAGACCACGGCCTCGTCGCCATTGGATGCGCCGGGCAGGCGGTTGGTGAGTCCAATGAACGTGGCCACGTACTCGGTGGCGGGGCGCTGGTACAGGTTCTGCGGGGCGGCGATCTGCTCGATCTTGCCCTTGTTCATCACACCGATGCGGTCGGCCACGGCCAGCGCCTCTTCCTGATCGTGGGTCACGAAGACGGTGGTGGTGCCGGTGGTGAGTTGGATGCGGCGAATCTGGTCGCGCAGCTGGACGCGCACCTTGGCGTCGAGGGCGGAGAGCGGCTCGTCGAGCAGTAGCACGCGCGGCTTGACGGCCAGCGCGCGGGCCAGGGCCACGCGCTGTTGCTGGCCGCCGGACATCTGCTGCGTGTACTTCTTGGCCTGATCGGCAAGTCCCACGAGCTCCAGCTGTTCCATGGCGATCTTGCGGCGTTCTGCCTTGCCCATGCCGCGCACTTCGAGGCCGAATTCCACGTTCTCCAGGGCGGTCATGTGCGGGAAAAGCGAGTAGGCCTGGAACACCATGGCCATCTCGCGCTTGTTGACCGGCACGCCGGTGACGTCTTGGCCGCCGACCATGATGCGGCCGCCCTGGATGTCTTCGAGGCCGGCGAGCGAGCGCAGCGCGGTGGACTTGCCGCAGCCGGAGCCGCCGAGCAGCACGACCATTTCGCCGGGCTTGATGTCCAGGTTGAAGTCGTCGAGCGCGTGAACGGTGGAGCCGGGGTAGATCTTGACGACGTCGCGCATCTGGATGGAGCCGCCGCCGCGCTTGACGCTGTCTTTGAGCAGGGCCTTGGCGGCCTTGGTCACGTCCTTGCCGCGCACGCCTTCGAGGGTGGCGGTGGGATCGTTCTTGAAGGCGTCCTCGGCGGCAGCGGACGTGGTGGCGGGTGCCGAAACAGAAGCCGCGGCATCGGCACCGGCATGGCGACGGGTGAAAATCGAATTGCTGTTCATCAGGTTACTTACCTTCCCTTGACTTGCGCATTGCGTCGGAGATCAGGTCGAGCGCAACGAGGAGCACCGCACCGAAGAGCAGAGCCAGCAGCGACATGGCGGTGGAGATTTGAGAATTGGACTGGCCGAGCTGGTAGAGCGCGACCTGCAGGTTCATACGGCCGAGCAGCGAGGCGACGGTGTATTCGCCCAGCACCACGGCGATGGAGATAAAGGATGCCGAGAGAATCGACTGCCATAGGTTCGGGATGATCACCTTGAAGAACACCTTGGGCCAGGAGGCACCGAGCGAGCGGGATGCCTCGACCAGCGTCTTGACGTCGATGGAGTTAAGCCCCACGGCGATCGCGCGGAAGGCGAACGGCATCACGAGAATCACGTAGGCAAAGCACAGCCAGATTGGGTTGGTGCTCAGCACGTCGGCGGACAGCCAGCGGTAGATCGGGCCCAAACCCACCACCAGCACGATGGCCGGGATGGTCAGCGGCAGCGTGGCCACCCATTCGATCGCGCGCTCCAAAACCTTGGAGCGAATATGCACGATGACCATGGTGGGCACCAGCAGCACCAGCATGATCACCACGGTGACCGCGCTCAGGGCCAGCGAGGTGCCGATGCCCTGCCACAGCACGGTCAGGTCGGCACCCAGCGACTCGCCGTTGCCGGTGAAAATCGCGATCCACGGCGCGGCCGACCAGCGGCCGGACAGCGGGTGACGCAGGGTGAAGATGAGCATGGCCAGCAGCGGCACGAACAGGAACGCCAAGGTGACGAACAGGATCACGAATTTGATGATGCTCTGTTTACGCGCACGAGCGGCGCGCAGCTGCGGCGGCTTGGTTGCGGAAGTTTCGGTCATTGCCAACGTCCGGCCCTCTTTTCCACGGCGTGGCTCAGCAGCATGACGATGGCCACGACGATGATCATTGCGAATGCCAGCACCTGCGCGAAGCCCTGCTGGTTGGGGTCCATCTCGTTGCGCATGGCACCTTGGATCATCAACGGCACCAGAATCGAGCGCTGCGAGAACAGGGCGGCGGCGGTCGCATAGGCGGAGAACGCGGAGGCGAACAACAGCAGGAACGCCGAGATGAAGCGGGGTGCGAGGATCGGGCAGGCCACGCGCGTCCAGTATTGGAAGGTGTTGCCGCCGAGCGACTCGCAGGCTTCGCGCCACTGCGGGCGAATGGAATCGACCGCGGGCAGGAAGATGATGATCATCAGCGGAATCTGGAAGTAGCAGTAGACGGTCACCAGCCCCGGCAGGGAGCTGAGCCAGTTCGGGTTCACGGTATAGCCGGTCAGGGTTTTGATAAGCATGGTGCCGATGCCGTTGATGCCGAGGGTGGCGATGAACGCGAACGCGAGCATCACGCCGCCGAACTGAGCAAGCACCGATGAGATGGCGGCGACCATACGACGCAGCAGGCCGTTCGGTTTGGCGCCGATCACCAGCGCGTAGGAGGCGAGCGCGCCCACCACGGCACCAATCAGGGATGAGGCCACGGACACCAGGATCGACGTGCCGAACGCGGCGATGGTGTTGGCTTCGAACATCTTGTGGAAGTTCGCAAGCGTGAAACCGCCGCTGCGATCCTGGAACGCGCCGATGATCACGATCACGGTGGGTGCCAGCAGGAAGCAGGCGGTGTAGGCGAAGAACGGGAGCGTGGTGGCGAGCGTGCCCAGCTCCTGACGGTGCTTGGCCATCGCCGAGGAGAGAGGAGAAGCGGAAGTAGCGGACGGACCCGCAGCCTTGGCGGCGGCAGGTCCGTTCGGTGCAATGGATGCGATTGCGGCGGTCATCGGTCTGTGCCTCAGTTGCCGATCGTCTTGTCCCAGTTGTTTTGAAGCCACTCGGTGATGCGGGTGGAGTCATCGTTGCTGTAGGTGACCGGCTGGCCTTCGATGGTGATGGCGTCTTTCAGGGTGGTCTGGTCGACGGTGCCGTCGGCCTTCATGGAGTCGAGCAGCACCGGGTTGGCGCCGCCCTTGAACCACAGGTTCTGGGTTTCGGCGGTGTACAGGTATTCCTCCCACAGGCGTGCGGCGGCGGGGTGCGGCGCGTCCTTGTTGATGGCCTGGTTGTAGTAGCTGACGACCTGGGCCTTCGGGAAGGTCTTGTACTTCCAGTTCACGCCCTTGGACTTGAGTTCCTTCTTGTAGGAGGCCTGGTTGTAGGTCCAGTCGAAGACCACGCCGGTCTGGCCAGAGTCGATGGTGCCGTTGGTCACATCGATGGTGTTCAGGTTGCCGGCTTCCTTGAGCTTCTTGAAGAAGTCGAGACCGGGCTGCAGGTTGTTGATGTCGCCGCCGGCGAGCTGGTTGACCATCAGATAGCCGTTGAAGGCCGCGCCGGCCTCGGTGGGCTTGCCGTTCAGGGACACGGTGCCGGCGAACTTCGGATCGAGCAGGTCGTTCAGGGAGGTGACATCGCCGTACTTGTCGGCGTTCCAGCCCACGGACATGATGCCGGTGTAGTCGGCGTAGTAGGCGCCGTCGGCGTTCTTGGCAGCATCAGGGATCTTGTCCCAGGCCTGCACCTTGTACGGGGCGAAGTAGTCGGTGGAGGTGGCGGCGATGGCCTGGCCGACATCGAAGACGTCGGGGGCGGCGTCGGTGCCCTTGTTGGTCTTAGCGGCGTCGAGCTCTTCCTTGGATGAGGCGTTCGGGTTGAGCTCGGTGACCTTGATCTCCGGGTACTTCTTCTTGAAGCCCTCGATGACCTCGCCGTAGTTGGACCAGTCGTGCGGAAGGGCGATGACGTTCAGCGCGCCCTCTTCCTTGGCGGCCTTCTCAAGGTCCTCCATGGTGCCGAAGTCGGCAAGGGAGGTGGCTTTGGCAGACTTTTCGTTCACGGTGACGGCCTTGCCGGTGCTTTCGCCGGTGCCATCGGAGGAGGCGTTGTTCGAGCCGCAGGCGGCCATCGAGAACGCGAGTACGGCGGCAAGGGAGCCGGCCGCGATCTTACGCAGGTTGTTCATACTGTTCCTTTTCTCAACATCATCCAGACGACAGTCTGGGGAGTCGGGCTTGGTATGCGCGGCATTCGCGCGGCCCGTGAATCCAGAAAAGAAACTATGCGCCTAATCTGTCCTGACACTGGCGTGCAAGTGAATTGCGTCCGCCATTTGCCGTACGCCTGTTGAACTTAGGAAAACTTGGCATGAATTACTGACAGGTATGGGCAATGTATCAATAGCGGAACCGGCCTGCGGCCGATTCCGCACCACACTTACCTCAGCACACCCTCAATCAATCGCGTGATGAGTTCGGTGTAGCTCACTCCGGTGGCATCCCAAGCCTTGGGATACATGGAAATCGGCGTGAAGCCGGGCATGGTGTTGATTTCGTTGACCATCACCGTGCCATCAGGCGTCACGAAGGTGTCCACACGGCTCAAGCCGGCACCATCCACGGCCTTGAACGCACGCCGGGCCACGTCACGCACGTCCTCAAGCACGCTGACTGGCAGATTGGCAGGCACTTCCACGTGGCTGGCGGAGGCATCCATGTACTTGGAGTCGAAATCGTAGAACTGGTCGTCGTTCTGATGATCGAGCACGATTTCGCCGGGCCAGCTGGCTTCAGGCTCGTCACCGGCCTTCGGACACAGCACGGCACATTCGATTTCGCGGCCATCAATCCCCTGCTCAACGAGCACCTTCCAATCGTGCTCGCCGGCGGTGGCGATGGCGGCGGCCAGACGATCCTGCTGGGTCTCGCGGTCATCGGTTTTCTCGACCTTGGTCACACCGAAGCTGGAGCCGGCGCGTGAAGGCTTGATGAACAGCGGATAGGTAAGACCGGCGTCCTCGATCTTGGCAAGCACATCGGCGGCGGTGAAGTTGCGCGCATCGACCGTCACACCCGGCGCGGTGGGAATGCCGGCGGCACCCAGCACCACCTTGGTGTAATGCTTATCCATGCAGGCGGCGGAAGCAAACACTCCGCACCCCACGTACGGCACACCCATCATTTCCAGCAGGCCTTGAACCGTGCCGTCCTCGCCATAGGGACCGTGCAGCACTGGCAGTACCGCGTCCACATGGCCAAGGGAGGTCAGCGCATGGTGCATTTCCGGGTCGGATATGCTGACGAAGCTGGTGCCGAAGCCGGAATCGGCGGAATTGATGTGGCTGGACTCGCCGATGAAGAAACCGTCCTGGCCGCGAGAGGGGTCAAGCATCACCGGGCGCGATTCCGGGGTGATCTTTACGGTCGGCAGCTCGCCGCCATCCAGATTCCAGCCACGAGGATCTTCGCCGTTGATGATCCACTTGCCGTCCTTGGTGATGCCGACCGGAATCGGCTCGAACCGTTCAGTGTCCATGGCCCCCAGCACACCGGCAGTGGAGATGCAGGAAATCGAATGCTCGTCTGCACGCCCACCATAGAGCACCACAACACGCTTCTTGGCCATAACCATCCTTTTATTGAAACTACAACCGTTTTCAAGCCTATGCTTTGCACCGCCAACCGGACTGAACCGCGCTCGGACCGCCGCGCACAAGAGACACACACCAGTCTACTCGCGCACGTCAACGACGTATACGCCACACGACTTTGCACGTACGACGTATACGCCACGTATACGTCGCTTCTCTCGTTATTCGCCGGTAACTTCGTGCCCGAACAGTCCGGCAAGCATCTCCGAGCAGGAAATGCCTTCGTTCAGCACGCGGCTCATCTGATACGCCAATGGGGTCGGCACATCAAACTGCTCGCCAAGAGCCACCACCGCATCCGTGGTGGGCACGCCTTCGGCCACACCGTTGCTGACCTTGGTGGCCTCCTCGACCGTCAATCCCTTGCCGAGATTCGCGCCGAACGTATAGTTACGAGACAGCGGAGAGCCACAGGTGGCGATGAGATCACCCACACCGGCCAAGCCGAAGAAGGTCTTGGGATCGGCGCCAGCAGCTGCGCCCAGCGCGGTCAGTTCGGCCAGTCCACGAGTTTCAATCATGGCTGCGGTGTTCTCACCGTAGCCGGCACCACGGGCCATGCCCACGGCCAGCGCGGTCACGTTCTTCAGGCTGCCGCACATTTCCAGGCCGATGACGTCGGTGGTCACGAACGGCTTGAAATAGGAGGTGGTACATGCCTCAGCCACCTTCGTGGCATTATCGAGGTTCGTACAAGCCACCACGGTGGCGGCAGGATGACGATCGGCGATTTCCTTGGACAGGTTCGGTCCGGAAATGGCGGCGAACCGGTCGGCCGGCAGGTCAAGGGATTCGCGGACGACTTCGTCCATACGCTTGTTGGTGCCACGCTCGATGCCCTTCATCAGGCTGACGACGATGGCGTGATCGGGAATCAGTCCCTTGAATTCGACGAGTGCCACTCGCGCGAACTGCGCGGCGATGGCCACAACCACGATGTCCGCGTTCTTGACGGCTTCGGCGCGATCCCCGGTGGCGGTCATGTTGTCCGGCAACTTTTCGACGGACGGCAGGCGCACGGCGTTGTGGTGGCGATCGCGAATGTCCTCGACAATCCGATGCTCCTTGGCCCACATGGTCACCGTGTTGCCGGCGTCCGCCAGCACTTGGCCGAAAGCGGTACCCCATGCTCCTGCACCGAGAACCGTTATATTTTTACCCATATCAAATTCCTACCTTCGCTTGTCGCGCAACTTCATCGGTACAATCTTGTGCCATGCTACTCGCCTAGGCTCCCCGTACAGGAACCGGTGCGGCTACTTCTCAGCCGGGAACGGGCCGCCGGCTTCAGGCCAAGGCTTGCGACTCATGCTGCGGTAGTCCCAGTAGCCTTCAGCGGGGAACTGCTCGCCACGAATTTCCTCCAGTACTGTGTTCATGCGTTTGAGCACGCGCCACATCAGCTCGTTCACGGCCTCGGCAGGCGGTTCTTCACCCCATGAGTCCATGTCGGCAAGCAGATCGGAGTAATCGAGCGCATGGTCATAGCACATCACCACGTTTTTGCGCGGCCATGGCCACCAGTGGTTGATGGAGGCGGCACCCCACGTCACCGCCGGGTACAGCGGCACCTGATGCCCCAGTCTGCGCGAGGATTCAAGGGCGATGTATCCCACGCCCTCCTTAATGCTCATCACCCACTTTTTCGGGTCGCGGGTCACGGTGCCTTCCGGCCAGACCGTCAGCGGGCGGCCGGACGTCAGGATGTCGATCGAAGTCTGCTCGATCTGCTTGGCCTTGCCCGAATGACGCTGCACCGGCTGCATGCCGACCAACTGGAACCACTTGCCGATCAATGGCCACTTCGCCATCTCGGCCTTGGCCATGTAACGGGGGCGGCGGCCCATGTGGAACAGGCTCATCATCGGCACGAACACATCAAACATGGTGATATGACTGGCGGCGGTGATGAACGGTCCGGTTTCCGGCACCTGTTCCAAGCCCCAGGCCTTGGTCTTGCAGCTGGCGCGGAACACAATGGACACCCCTCCTAGCAGTCGTTTGGTGGCCTTGGGATTCTGGGCGTCGATTTCCGGCTGATTGGGCGTGCGAGGGCCGGTCGGGTAATACTGTGTCGAGTCCACAAGCGTGTGGCGGGCGGCCAGACGCTTGACCTGCTCATCACTCAGCGGGCTTACGGCCGAACGCGGCGACGGTTTTCCTTTGGATGCCATGGTCTCTATTGTGGCACGGACCACCGCCCAACGATTCCAGCGCAACATTCCCGGGAATGTGCCGCGGAACCACCCCTCACACCCCGCCTAGCGCGACATTCCCGGGAATGCGTCGCACAATACGCCGCGGCCCGTCTGCACACACCATGCGCGCAGACGGGCCGCCGGGGAAACATTCGAATCACTCCACCGCGATGGCGTCAATCTCCACGAGCGCGCCCTTGGGAATCATGTTGTTGCCAAAGGCCACGCGGGCGGGCTTGACGGAGCCGATGAACGCCTCAGCGTAACGTGCGTCCACTTCCTTGAAGTCCTCGACGTTCTTCAGGTAGATGGTGGCACGGCACACATGCTCAATGCCGGTACCGGCAGTGTCGAGAATGTGCTTGATGTTCTTCAGCGCCTGTGCAGCCTGCTCTCCAGCGGTCTCGCCCGCCAGTTCGCCGGTGGCCGGATCAATGCCCAGCTGGCCGGATACGAACACGAAGCCATTGGCCTTCACCGCCTGGCTGTATGCGCCCAGCGCGGCCGGCGCCTCGGAAGTGGCTACGGCTTCCATCTTTTCGCTCATATTGTGCTCCTTCTCATCTTGGGGGCGCCCACCTGCTGCGGCCGGCGCCGGTACACATCACCACCGGCTACGACCAATCGCACGATCGGCAACGATTGGCAATGCCGATTACGTAGCAGTCTACTGAGCGAAGTCGCGTTTAGCGCGCATGATGCCCGGCATACGGCCATCAACAGACTATTCCTTGCTATTCCAGACGATTCGGCTACCTTTCTCGCCAAACCGGGCGGTTTTTCCACGACCCAAGCGAGCCGGCATCACCGACCCCGACACCGACACCAGCACCAGCACCAGCACCAGCACCAGCACCAGCACCAGCACCAGCACCAGCTTTGCACGCGCTTAATATCACGCGCCGAATATGCAAAAGGCTTCCGGCGGCTAGCCGAAAGCCATGCTGGTGGGCTTGATGGGGATCGAACCCACGACCTTCTGTTCCGGAGACAGACGCTCTATCCACTGAGCTACAAACCCGAGCAACTTCTTTACTGTACACCACATCACGGTGCATACGGCACATACGTCGCCAAAATAACGAGAAAATCGCCATCATCGGCTCTACAATGGGGTTATGTCGGAACCTACAGATGACTTCGAATACGAACGCCGCTTCTTCTGCCGCGAGCTGCCGGCGGAATACGACGACGGCGACGCCCCGACCCTCATTATTCAGAGCTACTACGTGCATGCCGACAATTACGCCTTGCGCGTGCGGCTGGTCTCGCACAAGGTTCACGTCGACATGACGTCCGACGTAAATCCGGTGGCCGTGCTGGACGAGTACCGCGACCGGTTCTCGGAAGCGTATGTCACCGTCAAAGGTCCGTCCGTGGGTGGCACGCGCTACGAGGTCGAGCGCGAGATCGACACGCGCATCGCCGCCGAACTCATCAAGCGCGGCGGCTCGGTAATCATCAAGAACCGGTATTCCGTGTGGATTGCGGAAGACGGCTGGAGCGTGGACGTGTTCGGCGGGCCGAACGCGCCGCTGATCGTAGCCGAGGCCGAACGATCCGGGCCGGTTACCAATCTGACGATTCCGAAATTCTGCATCACCGAAATCACCGATCAGGCGCGATTCAATAACGATGGTCTCGCCAACCGTCCGTTCTGCAAGTGGGCGGATGATTTCGAGGAGGAACTGGCGCTGGAGGGGCCAAGATTCCAGCAGTATTTCGGGAAGAATCGGATGGTTTAGGGGAAGCAATCAAGTACGCTCGCGCGCTCCTCTCAGTCATCTACGCCTGACAGCTCCTCTCAAAGAGGGGAGCCAAAACCACTTAGTACATGAGGGTGGCTAGGCGACGGCGGGCGCGGGCCAGACGCGGGTCGGTGGGTTCGGGGATGGCGAAGTATTCGAGCAGACGCTTGCGAACCTGCTCGATATCGGCCTTGTGCCCGGCGGCCAAAAAGTCCAGCAAACGGTCGAAAGCGTCTTGAATCTGGCCACCAATCATGTCGATATCAGCCACGGCCAACTGCGATTCCACATCGTCCGGCGCTGCGGCGGCAGCGGCACGTACGTCACGTACATCAGCGGCCCTGGAGCGGGCCAGCAACAGCGCCTTCGCGCGTTCGCGGGCGGCCAGTGCATCGGACGGGTCGGATTCGAGCACGCGCTCGTATTCGGCGGCGGCACCGGCGTAATCGCCCTCCTCGGCCAAACGATGGGCTTCGGCATGCTCCGGCGGCACCTGCTCAGCACCCGCGCCGGCACCGGTGGCACCAGCGCTCTTGGCGGCATCGGAATCAGGATCACCCGAGTACGGCGCGGTACCGTTCACACCAGACTGTGCGGCGGCCTGAATGATCTTCGGAATCACCTCGTCGGTGAGCTGCTTGAGCTCGTCGTCACCCGGAAGGCCATGCAACAGCGGCATCGGACGGCCGGCAATCAACGCAAACAGTGCGGGCGCGCCCTGCACTTGCAGCGCTTGGGCAATCGAGGGATTGGACGAGATATCGATACGGGAGAGCTGAATCTGGCCGTTCAGGGCATTCACCGCGTCGCCCAGTACACGGGCCATCGGGAACAGGCGGTCATCGGTCGGCACCCACAGGAGCAGCAGAATCGGGAAGGTCGCAGAAGTCTGCACCATTGCCTGGAAGGTGTTTTCGGTGGTGTCGATCACGTACCCACCAGCGGCAGGTGCGCCGCCCGCTTGGCCGGGCTCGGCCTTGACCTGATGCTTCAGCGCCTCCAAATCGACGGCGCCCGCCAATGAGACTCCCGGATTGAACTGCTGCTCTGCCATAATGCCTCCCGATTCCACGCGATTCGCGTACAACAACAATCACATTTGCTGACATTGATTGTAATGCCGATTCCCACCACGTAGGGATTCTTCCACTACGCGGTGAAATTCCCACCACGTAGCAAAACGCCCACCACGATGTGACCCCAAACGGCATCATTATGCGAAAGGTAAGATTTTATCGACATCGTGGTGGACGAATCACATCGTGGTGGGGCGTTAACCGCGCGGTGGGTGGCGGCAACAATTACAGCGCTTCGACCTTTACCGGCTGACGGTCGGCGCCCACTGCGGTGATTTGCTCACCGGAGCTTGCCAACGGAATGTACAAGGCCACCACGTTCACATACGTGACCTTCATGGTGCTGGTGTACTTGCCGCTATTGAACAGCGCCTTCTCGTCGTCGGAAGCCGGCTGCGATTCGCGGCCATCCCCTGCCTTGCGAGTCCATTCGCCGTTAATACGGCCAACCACCAAATCACCGGCACCGTCTGCAGCACGCATCACCCACATCTGTTCAGGCACAGCGGTGAATTTCTGCTCTTGCGTACCGTTGTTGCGTTGCATACCTTCCTGCACCTTGGCCGTGGTATTGGCCAGTTCCTGGCGCAGCAGATCGTCTGCGAACTTGGAAGCGTATTGGCTCTTGGAGCCGTTCTGCAGCACATCGGCGTATTGGGTCAAGGCATCGGCGGGAGTGGCCACCAGCTTCTCATCCTTTGCGGTGCCCATCTGCGAGCCAAGAGTCGGAATCTCGAACTTTGGCAGCTTGGCTCCCTCAAACAGTCGAGCCATGGCCATCAGCTTGTAATTCTGCTGGGCGGATTCCTGATCGAAGACCAGCAAACGCTTGGACTGCTGATCTTCGGTGGTGGTCGTGATGGTGAACACCGAGCGAGGCCATCCGTCGTCCGTAGGAATCACCGTCTGAGCGATGTCCTTGGGAATGGTCGCATATTGGGACATACCGCCGCCACGCTGATTGATCGTGGTCTGGCTGATGCGAATGTCCAGCTGGGGCCCGCCCATAACGGCCGCATATCCATCGGGATTCTTGGCCTGATCGGCTTCATCGATCGTCTTGAGAATCTTCAGGCGAATCTTCTTCTCCTGCGTCTCGGTCAAATCCGGCGCAACCTTGGTGGAGGTATCAGCAGCCGGCGTCGGCAGCCGGCCTTCACAGGCGGTCAACGGCACGACCAACGCCACGCAGGCGAGGGCGGCCACACACAGTTTGTTCCATCGCTTGTTCATCAGCTTTCCTCCTGTCCGGCATCGGCCGAGTCGTCTCCGGTATTGACCTCTTGGGCCAAGCGGGAGAAGTAGGCCTGCAGTTCGTCAGGGGTGATTACCGAAGTCGCTTCGTTATCGCCGGCGCTGAAGCCGGTCTCAGCGCCGCTCTCGGCACCGGTCTGCTGGTCGGCGACCAGGTTACGCGAACTTGGGTCGATGATAACCGGTGTTTCGGTGGCTTCAGATTGCGAGGACGCACGGCCCGAACGCTGATGCGTGGCGTGGCGGCGACGATTACGTCGACTTGCCCCATCCGGCTTCCCGGACACTGCGATGCTGGCGGGCGCCTCTTCCTCAATTACGGCGCTTGCCGTGCCTTCCACCATGCGCTTGCGGCGCTTATGCGGCGGCATGGCGAACACGGAGGCGCACAGTACGGCCAGTACGGCCAGCAATCCGCCGGACAGATAGAACGGCATCGCAAAGTCCGGCACTTCGGAGCGCACCCAGTGCAGCTGCACCTTGGCGTTGGTGGCATTTTCGCCCAGATCCACAATGGCTACCGTCGAGGCGCCGGTCTTCTTGCTCTCCAGCGAAACGGACCCAGTGCCGCATCTCACGTCAGTCCACATATCGGAATCCTTGAACGACACCGCGTCATCGGCACTGGTAGGCGCTCCCTGACTCGTGCTGCTTCCCTTCTGGGTGCTCAGCTCGTTCCATGACGCCAATCCGGTGATGCGGGTATAGGATTTCTCGGACGCGACCCATCCGGCAACATCCTTGGCCGGACCCAACGCCACGCACGCCTCGTCCTGAGAGGATCCCGAGTCCACGGTTATCGTGGCGTTCTGGTCCAACAAGGTCAGCACATTCGGATCAGTGACGGCATACCGGGAGCCGCTCATGGTTGCGGAAGCGGTGATTTCGGTGGAAGGCTTCCATATCGTGGCATTCATGTACCCCAACACCACAGCCGCCACGGCCAATAGGCCGAAGATAGGCGTCACCACTCCACGCATGATCTTGGCATGACGAGATGGACGCTTGGCGCCCTTATCCGGTCTTGTAGTCTGTTCTTCAGCACTCATAACTCAACCATTCTACAATCTTCACCTGTTTATTACCTAGGAGCGCAGAAAATCAAGGTTTACCAGTAGGGTGGTGTGCCATGCGTAAGTCTGTTAAGTCTATGTTATCCCCCCTCGGCAAGGCCGTTGCTCTTGCCTGTTCACTGGCGATGTGCGTGTCGCTGGCTGCCTGCTCCAGTTCGAACTCGGACTCGAAATCCTCTTCTTCCGATTCCTCTTCATCTTCCGACTCTTCTGACAAGAAGGGCCAAATTGCCGGCGTGACCGCCAAGGGCAAGCTCGGCGAGAAGCCGACCATCTCCTTTAATACGCCGATGACCGTGTCCGACGGCTCCTATGTGGTGCTGCAAAAGGGCGATGGCGACGTGATCGAGGAGGGCGACCGCGTCTGTGCCCAAGGCATCGCGCTCAACGTTAAAGACGGCACCGAGCTCATGGACACCTGGACCAAGAACACGCCGGATTGCTCGCTGAAGGTGGATTCCAAGACCCTCTCCTCGACCTACTACAACCAGATCAAGGGCGCCAAGATCAACACCACGATCGGCTTTGGCGTCAACGCTCAGGATTCGTCCGGATACTCTTACATTCTGGCGATGACGTTTGTCTCCAAGTCCAAGGACCTGAAGAAGGCCACTGGCGAGGAAGTCAAGGATGTGCCGGCCAATCTGCCGAAGGTGACGCGAGCCAAGAATGGCAAGCCGTCCATTGACATGAACGGTCAGGGTTCGGTTGATTCGCTGATCTCGCAGACGCTGATCAAGGGTAACGGCGCCAAGCTGACCGACAAGAACACCGTGGTGGTCAAGTACACCGGTTGGCTTACGAATGGCAAGCAGTTCGATTCGTCCTGGGATCGCGATTCCACAATCGACGCCGATCTGTTCAGCGATTCCAGCGGCCAGCATCAGGTTATCGAGGGCTGGCAGAAGGGTCTGGTCGGCCAGACCGTCGGCTCTCAGGTTCTGCTGGTGATTCCGCCGGATCAGGCCTATGGAGATAAGGAGCAAGGTTCGATTCCCGCCAACTCCACGTTGGTCTTCGTAATCGATATTCTCGCCGCGTACTAAACAATCTCGATGGCTCTCCCCAAGAGGGGAGCTGGCAGCGAAACTGACTGAGGGGAGGCCTCACGGAATATACCGTGAGGCCTCCCCTCAGTCTCTCTATGTACGTTCGAAAACTCCCCTTCAAGAGGGAAGCCAAGAACAATCAGAACAGCCTGAGACTGTCGTCCTCGGTGCCTTTCATATCGTCGTAATCGAGAATGAGGCAGGTGAATCCGCGGTCCTTGGCCAAGACCTGGGCTTGCGGCGTGATGGTTTGTGCGGCGAAGATGCCGTGCACCGGGGCCAGCAGCGGATCACGATTGAGCAGTTCGCAGTAGCGAGTCAGCTGCTCGACGCCATCAATGCCGCCGTGACGTTTGATTTCCACAGCCACATGCTCGCCTTCGGCATTCACGGCCATAATATCCACTGGGCCAATGGCGGTCGGGTATTCGCGACGCACCAGCTTGGCTCCCTTGCCGATACGCTCGATCTGCTCGGCCAGATAGCGCTGCAGATGGTCTTCCACGCCATCCTTGATGAGACCAGGATCTTCGCCCAGATCATAGGTTTGGTCGGAATAGATGTGTTGCAGCGTCACTTCAAGAATGTCCGAGCCCTTGTCGGCGCTGACACGTAACACCTTTTCCGGCTCACCAGCGGCGACACTTTCCGGGGAATGCGTCGCGGAATCACCATCCACAGCCCCACCAGCAACACTTTCCCGGGAATGTTGCGCAGATTTGGCGGCGGGGTCGATCTCACGAATCGTGCAGGGCGCGGTCATCCAGTTCAGCGGCTTGTAGGAGCCCAATTCGGAGAAAATCAACAGGCTGGAATCGGCCTTGATCAGCAATACACGTTTGGCCAGGGGCAGTGAGGCGTTGAGGCGGCCCGAATACTCGGCCGAACAGTCGGCAACAATAACTCGCATAGGCCACCACTGTAGCGCAACACATGGCATACATAGCAAAAGGGGCTCTCTGGAAAACCAGAGAGCCCCTTAAGGAGTTGGTTCAGATCACTCGGCGATGCCGGAGTACTGGACGTCGTGGCCGCGCTCGACCGCCACGGTGAGTTTGTTCGAGTCGAAGGAAATGAATCCGTCGGTCACCTCGAACATGTGACGATCGCCATCGGGCTCAACCACGGTGAGCGTACCCTGCTTGATCACTGTGAGCACAGGCTCATGGTCGGGCAGGATGCCCATGCCGCCCTCAGAGGCGGGAATGGTCACACTCGTCGCCTCGCCGTGCCACACAGGGTGGTCGGCGGCGACGATGTTGACCTTCATCGTGGTTTTTTCCGCAGCCATCACGCACCCAGTTCCTTCTGCATGTTGTGCCACTTCTCTTCGAGGTCGTCGATGCCGCCGATGCCGGAGAACGCCTGCTCCGGGACGTCGTCGTACACGCCGTCGCAGATGCGGGTGAAGGCTTCGATGGTCTCGTCGGCCGGCACGTAGGAGCCGGGGCGACCGGTGAACTTCTCGGCCACGTAGAAGTTCTGGCCGAGGAACTGCTCGATCTTGCGGGCACGGTTCACAGTGGTCTTGTCTTCCTCGCTGAGCTCGTCGATACCGATCAGGGCGATGATGTCCTGCAGTTCCTTATTGCGCTGCAGAATCGCCTTGACGCGGTTGGCGCAGTCGTAGTGGGCCTGGCCCACGTAACGCGGATCGAGGATTCGCGAAGTGGAGCTCAGCGGATCCACGGCCGGGTAGATGCCCTTGGAGGCGATGTCACGGGAAAGCTCGGTGGTCGCATCCAGGTGGGCGAAGGTCGTGGCCGGGGCCGGGTCGGTGTAATCATCGGCCGGCACGTAAATGGCCTGCAACGAGGTGATCGAGTGACCACGGGTCGAGGTGATGCGCTCCTGAAGGGAACCCATCTCATCGGCCAGGTTCGGCTGGTAACCCACGGCGGAAGGCATACGACCCAGCAGGGTGGACACCTCGGAACCGGCCTGGGTGAAGCGGAAGATGTTGTCGATGAACAGCAGCACGTCCTGGTTCTGCACGTCACGGAAGTACTCTGCCATGGTCAGTGCGGTCAGCGGGACACGCAGACGGGTACCCGGCTGCTCATCCATCTGGCCAAAGACCAGTGCGGTCTTCTCAAGCACGCCGGCCTCGGCCATTTCGCCGATCAGATCGTTACCCTCACGGGTACGCTCGCCGACGCCAGCGAACACGGACACACCACCGTGGTTCTGGGCCACGCGCTGAATCATTTCCTGAATCAGCACGGTCTTGCCCACACCTGCACCACCGAACAGACCGATCTTGCCGCCCTGCACGTACGGGGTCAGCAGGTCGATGACCTTGATGCCCGTTTCGAACATCTGGGTCTTGGACTCCAGCTGATCGAAGGCCGGCGGGTTGCGGTGGATTGGCCAACGCTCGGAGACGGTGATGGTCTCATCCGGCTTCTTGTTGAGGATGTTACCGGACACATCGAAGACGTGGCCCTTGGTCACGTCGCCGACAGGCACGGAGATCGGGACGCCGGTGTCGGAGACGGAGGCACCACGGACCAGGCCGTCGGTGGGCTTCAGAGCGACGCAACGGACCGTGGAATCACCGAGGTGCTGTTCGACCTCGAGGGTGATCTCGGTCTCCTTCGCCTCGCCTTCTTCCTTGGCGCCGGTGTTGACGATCGTTACTTTCAGGGCGTTGTAGATGTCGGGCAGATGACCCACCGGGAATTCAACGTCGATAACCGAGCCCTGGACGCGGGTGACGCGACCGTTGGTAGGCTCGGCCGCAGTGGTCTGGTTGTCAGCCATATGCGTTCCTACTCTTCCTTCTTGGTCAGCGCGTCGGCGCTGCCGATGATTTCGGTAAGTTCCTGGGTGATCGAGGCCTGACGGGAAGCGTTGAGCTTGCGGGTAAGGTCATCGATCAGGTTTCGCGCGTTGTCGGTCGCCGTATGCATGGCGTTCTGGCGGCTTGCGGTTTCCGACGCGGCTGCGGTCAGCAGGCACTCGTGGATTCGGGACTGGATGTACTTCGGCAGAATCGCGTTCAACACCTTTTCGAGACTGGGCTCGAACGTGTACAGCGGGGCGATGTCCGCAGTGGACGGGGCCGCTTCATCGGGCGACGGCACCTTGGTCTCGTTCTGCACGATCTCGACCGGCAGCATGCGCAGCACGCGCACCTTCTGCACCACCATGTTGATGAACTCGGTGTAGACGATGTAGAGTTCGGAAACTCCACCCTTCTCGGCCGGTTTCATGTAGGCGTCCATCAGGGTGTCGGAGATCGTTTCAGCGATTTCCACGCCGGGCTGGTCGGTGTTTCCTTCCCACGTCGCCGCGATGTCACGATTGCGGTACTTGTAGTACGTCGAACCGCGACGCCCGTACACGAACAGCTCCGGCTGCTTGCCTGCCGCATCAAGGCGGGACAGCAGCGACTCCGTTTCACGGATAATCGAAGAGGTGTACGGGCCGGCCATGCCACGATCCGAGGTGAGGGCGAGAACGGCCACACGCGGGTTGTTCTCGTCCTTCACCGCAATCGGATGCGTGATATGGGTGTGGGCCACCAACGCTTGCACGGCATCGAAAATCGCATCGGAGTACGGCTTCGCATTCAGGGCCACATCACGGGCCTTGGCGATATGCGAAGACGCGATCATCTCCTGAGCGTTGAAGATCTTCGCCAACGACTCGGTGGAGTGGATGCGTGATTTCAATGCGAGTTGCGAGCCCATGGCTTACTTTTCTCCCGCCACGATCTTTTCCTGATCGACCGGCGCGGCCTTGACGCTTTCGACCTTCTTCTCTTCCAACGGCTTGCCGCTGCCGGAGACGAACGTCGAGCGGAACTCATCCACGGCCTTATCGAGGGCAGCCTCGGTGTCGGCGGTGAATTCCTCGGTCTCGCGAATGGTCTTGAGGATATCGGTGTTGTGGTCGATGTAGTCCAGCAGTCCCTGCTCGAACGGAAGGACGTCCTTCAGGTCGAGGTCGTCGAGCTTGCCGTGGGTACCGGTCCATACGGACACGACTTCCTGTTCCGGCGAGTACGGGTGGAACTGCGGCTGCTTCAACAGCTCGGTCAAGTGGGCACCACGGGTCAGCTGGGCCTTGGATGCCGCATCCAGATCGGAGGCGAACATGGCGAAGGATTCCAGCGAACGGTACTGTGCCAGGGAGATCTTCAGCGTACCGGAGACCTTCTTCAGAGCCTTGGTCTGTGCGGCGCCACCGACTCGGGAGACGGAGATACCGACGTCCACGGCGGGGCGCTGGTTGGCGTTGAACAGATCGGACTGCAGGAAGATCTGGCCGTCGGTGATGGAGATCACGTTGGTCGGGATGTAGGCGGACACATCGTTCGCCTTGGTCTCAACGATCGGCAGACCCGTCATCGAACCGCCGCCGAGATCATCGGAGACCTTGGCGCAACGTTCGAGCAGGCGGGAGTGCAGGTAGAACACATCACCCGGGTAGGCTTCACGCCCCGGCGGGCGGCGCAGCAGCAGGGAAATCGAACGATAGGCCTCTGCCTGCTTGGACAAGTCATCGAAGACGATGAGCACATGCTTGCCGTTGTACATCCAGTGCTGGCCGATGGCCGAGCCGGTGTACGGGGCGATGTACTTGAAGCCAGCGGAATCGGCTGCCGGGGAGGCCACGATGGTGGTGTACTCCATGGCGCCGGCGTCTTCCAGGCTCTGCTTCACCGAGGCGATGGTGGAGCCCTTCTGGCCGATGGCCACGTAGATGCAGCGGACCTGCTTCTTCGGGTCGCCGGATTCCCAGTTGGCCTTCTGGTTGATGATGGTATCGATCGCAATGGCGGTCTTACCGGTCTGGCGGTCGCCGATGATGAGCTGGCGCTGGCCGCGGCCGATCGGGGTCATCGCGTCGATGGCCTTGAGGCCGGTGGAGAGCGGCTCGTCGACCGGGTGACGGTGCATCACGTCGGGGGCCTGGGCTTCGAGGATACGACGACCCTCAATGCCCTGGATCTCGCCGAGGCCGTCGATCGGCTTGCCCAGCGGGTCCACGACGCGACCGAGGTAGCCGTCGCCGACGGGCACGGAGAGCACTTCGCCAGTGCGGCGCACTTCCTGGCCTTCCTCGATTCCAGCGAAATCGCCGAGGATCACCACGCCGATCTCACGGGCGTCAAGGTTGAACGCCAGGCCGAGCGTGCCGTCTTCGAACGTCAGCAGCTCATTGGCCATGCAACCAGGCAATCCCGTCACGTGCGCAATGCCGTCACCGGCCGTGGCGACATATCCCACCTCTTGGGTGGGGGTGTCGCTCGGCTTGTACGACGACACGAAGTCGTCGAGGGCCTTGCGAATCGAGGCGGGATCGATGGTCAGTTCTGCCATGATCACTCCTTCTATTGGTTATTGTTCAGTCAAGTCTTTGCTTGTGTGTGGTGTTGGACGGATTGGCTCGGCCGGTCAGGCCGGAGTCGCCTCCGTCTGCACCTTGCGATGAAGGTTCTGCAGCTGTGCGACCACGGTGTTGTCCGTGACTTCGTCGCCCACCTGAATGCGCATACCACCCAGCACGGTCGGATCGACCACCGAGTTGATGTGCACCTGGCGGCCCACCTTGGCGGAGTAGACCTCGACCAGTCGCTTGATCTGTTCCGGCTTCAACGGGGTGGCGGTGGTCACGGTGACCATCGATTCGCCCATATGGCGGGAGAGCTTGTTGATCAGCCACTGGATGGTTTCCAGGTATCGGCGGCGGCGCAGGTTGCAGGTGGCGTGCTCGGCGAGCCTCATGGTGACCTTGTTCAGGGTCTTGCCGGAGAACACCTCGTGGAACAGCTTCACACGGGCTTCGCTGGTGGCCTGGTAGTCGTACAGCTTGGCGCGCACGACCGGCAGGTTCAGCAACGCGGAATGCAGTTCGGACAGCTCGACGGAGACCTGCAGCGTGGCACCGGTGGCGTCCGCGTAGTACATCATGGCGTCCACGCCGAAATCCTCCACCGCGTTGGCGATGTCCCGCGCACGGCTCCAGTGACGGGAGACCAAATCGGTCATGATCTCCATGGTCATCGGATGCACGTTGTCGCCGAGCAGTTCCGTCAGCACGGCCACCTTGTCGGCAACCGGGCGGGACGGGTCGGTCAACGCGCGTTCGAGCTGGATGCTGTCGTCGAGCACCTTGGTGATCGTGAACAGTTCGTTGCCGATCCGCCACGCGTCCTCACGGGTGTCGCGCAGTTTCGGGGCCAGCGAATCACGCGACTCGCGGTCTGCAATACGTGATGCCTCTCCTCGCATGGTCACCTCCCTTTCTGGTTACGGATGGTCACGGTCACTTCTTGACGGCCAGATCGTCGATCATCGAATCGATCATCGAGGACTGCACGTCGTTGTCTTCCAGCTTGGCGCCAAGGATCTTGCCGGCCAGAGCGGTGGCAAGCGCACCGACCTCGCCCTTGAGCGAGACGATGGCCTGCTGGTGCTGGGATTCGATCGAGCGCTGTGCAGATGCGGCGATCTGGGCCGCATCGGACTCGGCGCGCGAACGGGCGTCGGCGATGATGTGAGACGCTTCGGCACGGGCGTCGTCGCGGATCTTGGCGGCGTCCACACGGGCGGTGCTCAGCTGGGCCTCATACTTGGCCTTGGCCTCGTCGGCGTCCTTCTTAGCCTGCTCCGCCTTGGCGATGTTGCCTTGAATCTTGGCGGCACGCTCGTCGAAGATCGCATTGAACTTCGGCATGAAGAACTTGTAGAAGAACACCGCAACGATGACAAGAATGATCAGCGACCATACGATGTCATAGGTCTCGGGAATGAACAGATCAATCCCGCTTGCTGCTTGTGCCATCAAGCCCTCCTTTCAGTGATGGACATAATCGGTTTTCGTCTGTTGATCAGCGGATGATCAGGGCGGCGACGAAGCCGATCAGTGCCAGCACCTCGACCAGAGCCAGGCCGATGAACATGATGGTCTGGATCTTGCCGGACATCTCAGGCTGACGAGCGGTGGATTCCATGGCCTTGCCGAAGAGGATGCCCAGACCAATGCCAGGGCCAAGAGTACCGATACCGTAACCGATGACGGACAGGTTGCCGGCGACCTCTGCGAGGGTGATGATATCCATTGTGTTTCCTTTCTAACGTACTTGGCGACGTTATAAATCTTGGGGTTTGGTCGGTCTGCGATTTTCCCAGACCGGGGACCGGAAGCGGCGGGTTAGTCGCCCGTCACTCTTCCGGGAAGCTCAGGTTGATGTACACGGTGGAAAGAATCGCGAAGACGTAGGCTTGCAGGAAGGCGACGAACGCCTCGAAGCAGGTCATGGCGAAACCACCGGCGAACCACAGCGCACCCACCGGGATGCCCTGCAGCTTGTTGGCCGCGTCAACCATCCAGAACTGTGCGAACGCCAGGCAGGTGGCGACCATAAGGTGGCCGGAAACCATGTTGGCGAACAGACGGATGGTCAGAGAGGCCGGGCGGATGATCAACAACTCAAGCAGGTTGATCGGAGCCAGCAGGATGTAGACCGGCCACGGCACACCGGGGGTGAACAGCTCGTGGCGCAGATAGTGGCCGAGGCCCTGCGAGCGGATGGCGGCGATCCAGTACTGGATCAGTGTCCAGACGGCGAACACGAGCGGCATGACCACCGTGGCGTTGGCCGCCATGTTCATGCCGGGGATGATGCCGCACAGGTTGAACACAAAGATCGTGAAGAACAGGGTGGTGATCATCGGCACGTAACGTTTGCCGCGGGTCTCGCCCATCACGTCATACACGACCTTGTCGCGCACGAAGTCGAGACCGTACTCGACTACGCCCTGCCAACGGCCGGGGATGAGCTTGGCGCGTTTCGCAGTCACGCCGAGCACCACCAGCAGCACGATGGTTGCCACGATACGAATCAGAATAATGCGGTTGATGGCAAACGGAGTTCCCTGGAACAGAATCTCCGGGGGAAGGAAGTCATCAACCGAGGGCAGATGAGCGCCTGCCTCGTCAGCCAACAGCAATCCTGCGCTGAGCGAACCGACCATATCACGCCTCCTGCTTCTTCAATGTCAGGTGTCAGTTTAAACCCACCGGGCAGGCAAATGTGACGTGCTCGTTACTTTCGTCTCCTCGGTGTGGAGTCTGCCGGGCGCGGACACGGAGTCTGCGCTGGGCATTCGGCTCCGAATGACTGAAGAGTGATTATTTGCCTGCGTCTAGACAATGTCAATACTACACCGGCGCGTCTTCTGGAATCGGCGGCGGCGCAAGGTTTTTCGGATGTTGCGCAAGCATTGTGCGCTATTAGTCACAATACGAGGATGTGCGGCATTTGCGCTACCCTCTGATCACTCCGAATCCGTCGTGGGCGAACGGCTCGAAATCATCCTGGCGCGGCCCGCCCGGCTCATGCCGAATCGAACGATCAGTACCGAGCTTCTTCTCAGCCCTGAGCTGCGGCACCTCGGTCAGGTCATACGGCGTGGTCTGGTACACCCAGTTGAGCCAGTTGCGCCACAGCAGATTGGCGTGGGCGCGCCAGGCGAACAACGGTTCCAGCTTCGAATCGTCATGCGGGAAGTAGTTCTTCGGGAAGGGCACGTTGGTCATGCCCTTGGCCATATCGCGCTCGTATTCCTCGGCGAGCGTGTACTTGCCGTACTCCCAATGGCCGAGCGCGAACACTTCGGAGAAGTCACGTGTGGCGATCAGGCCCGGGCCGGACTGTGGCCCCCAAGTCAAGATCTGAAGGTCATGGTTGGCACGTACCTCGTTTTCGTTCACGCCGGCGAGGCGGGAGTGCGGCTGCAGATCAATCTCGTCGAAACCATTGGTCAGGAAGCAGTATTCGTCCTGCAGGTACTGCGGGAATACGCCGAAAATCTTCTCGGGGTAATCCACCTTGTGGATGCCGTAGCGGTAGTACAGTGCGCCCATCGCACCCCAGCACAGGTACATGGTGGAGAACACATGGGTGGAGGCCCAGTCGAGAATCGTCTTGAACTCGTCCCAGTAATCCACATCCTCGAATGGCATGTGTTCCACGGGAGCGCCGGTGACCACGAAACCGTCATAGTAGTTGTCCTTGAGCGCGTCGAGGTTCTCATAGAACTTGACGAGGTGGTCGGCGGAAACATGCGTGGCCTCATGCGTGGAGGTCTTCATGAAGTCGATCTCGACCTGCAGCGGCGATTTGGAGATCAGTCTCAGCAGCTGCGTTTCAGTCTCGATTTTCTTAGGCATCAAGTTCAGGATCACCAGTTTGAGCGGGCGGACGCGCTGACGCTCCGCCTCGGGCTTCTCCAGAGCGAAGATGCGCTCCGAATCGAGGATATCTCTGGCCGGCAGGCCGCTGGGGATCTTGATAGGCATGCTCCCATTATGTCAACATTCGGGATAACGGTTCAAGGCATCCGTCCGGCTGGCGGTTCACGGGACACCGGCGCGACACGGGGTGGAGCAGCTCGGTAGCTCGCTGGGCTCATGACCCAGAGGTTTTCACCTCGTCAATTCCATACTTTGCATAGCCCCTGACCATCCGGTCGGGGGCTCTTTCGCAACACAATCAGCACGAGGCGCTGCCAGTTGACGTCCCTCAGTCGCATCCGCACCCATGCCCGATTCAAGGCCCGGGAAGACGGTGTCAGCGAGCATACTCACCTCATGAACACCACAGGTATTGCAATGGTATTCGTTAAGTGTATGATAGGTATTCAGTAGGAGGTAGGACGTGGAATTCGAGTATGACCCGGCCAAAAGCGCGAAGAACCTCGCCAAGCACGGCATCGACTTCGAGCAAGCCCAACGCATGTGGGACGACGTCGTGCTTGAATTCGACGCCGACCCGCGCAGCGACGACGCCCGCTACCTTGAGCTCGGCGTCATCGACGGCAAGCACTGGACGGCCATCGTCACCTACCGGGGAGAACACAAGGACATCGTCCGCATCATCTCAGTGCGGCACTCACGCGACTACGAGGAGGACACCTATGAGCAGCACAAGGACGATTGAGGAAGTCAAGGCCTCGGACATCGACGAGGCCTTCGAACGCGGCGACGACATGCGCCGGTACTTCGACATGACGAAGCCCCGCGTCATCCGCCCCGCGAAGACCAAGACCCGCAAGGTCAACCTCACCCTGCCCGACTGGATGGTCGAAAGCCTCGACGCCGAAGCGGACGAGCTGGCGGTCAGCCGCAACGCCGTGGTCAACACATGGCTCGCCGAGAAGATCGCCGAACGCAGGAAGGAACAACGGCTTCTGACAGTCTGAAACGACGAAACCCCCGCCCAAGTCGCGGCATCCACGCCATGCGCATGGTCCGCGATCTTGGGCGGGGGTTGTTTGTCCGGGGCGCGAAATATTCCACCGAATCCACCGGGCGAAATATTTCGCATATCAGGCCGTGAGCTTGGCCTTGGCCGTGGACGCGCCGATGAACGCGCCGACCAACAGGCCAAGCGCGTTGAGCACGGTCACCGTCAGGTCAGTGCCCGGCCAGCCGGCCGCCTGAGCCGTGCCCCATCCCATGGCCGACACGCCCGAGAATCTTGACACTCCTGATTAGTCGGGTATTGTTGAGCGAGCTGTCCAAATACAGGACGTGCCGACGCGGGGTGGAGCAGCTCGGTAGCTCGCTGGGCTCATAACCCAGAGGTCCATGGTTCAAATCCATGCCCCGCTACGAATCGTACAAGAGGCCGCCAGCCAACAAGGCTGGCGGCCTCCTGCGTTCCATGGTGCAAAGGAATCAAGGGAACTCCCGCACCCTTGCAGCCACATTCAATGTCTCTGAACCCTTGTGAGACAAGGGCTCAGAGACAATCGGACACCCGTATTGGCCGTTAGTCCGTGGTGAGATTTCGAGTCAGTGCGTCATTTCAGCGACAACTCGATGATCTCGTACCCGTCGATCTTGGGAATGTTCAACTCGACATACCCGTCGGCCACGGTGTAGTCCCGTTCGGAAATCACCTCGCCCTGACGGACCGCGCGGACCGACTCGATCTCGGCGTCGCCCGCGTACACGCGCACGCGCTGGTCGAACAGCGGAACCTTCTCGTCGATCGTGTACAGGTTGGCGGCCGACTTCTTGCAGGGGTAGTACAGGCAATGCAGCATCAACGAATTGCGCGAACCCGAACGGCGCAGCTGCACCTCCAGCCCGCTGACCGTATGCCCGTCATCCTTGCGCACCAGCTGCCTCGGCATCAGCAGATCGAGGACGTCGGCGAATATCGCCTTGACCCACGACGGGGCGAAATCCTTGTAGATGCGGAACAACGGGTGGGAGAAATAAACGACGTCGCCGTACCGCGTGAAGTCCATGTCCGGATCGATGATGTCGAACTGGCATCCCAGTTCCGTGAGCATCCGGTTGGCGCCGATCAACGAATCGGACAGCGCGCTGTCCATGTTCCATTCGCGTTCCGGCGTCATGACCGCTATGTCCGCCATCGTGTCGGTGTTCAGCGTGTACGGTTCGAGGGCCTCCACCTGGGAGTAGACCCGTCCGATCAGATCATAGGTGGCGTCGGATAGTCTGCCTCTTGGATGGAGCTGGTCCCCGATGGAGCAGCCGGCGCCCATCGTCAGCATCTGGAAGCACTCGTATTCCATCGCGTCCTCGTTCTTCAACGAATGGAAATCACCCCAATACGTATGATTGTTTCCTATTAGGAACGCTGTAAGTACAAGGCTTTTCGGAGTGTCTAGTTCGAGTGGATGGTTGACGCATGTCCTGGGCATGGCTGACAGGTGTTTCGGGGCATGGTTGACAACGATGGGGTTGGCGGCCGTTGCGGCGTCATGGATGCACGGCGGCGGTCCGGCACGGCCGGCGACAATCAGACCACGTCCTGAGCGCAACGCGGCGAGCACCCGCGCGACAAGGCCATCGCCGCCGACCCGGAGACCGGCGAGATCCTCGCCGGCCAGACGCTCGACGCCACCCGCGAATACCGATACCGCAAACCGGCGAACGATGTCAACGATGCCCCACGACAGATGTAAAGCATGCCTCAGGAGACCCGTCAACTATGCCCAAGACATCACACCCGAAGTATGTAACCTGCCGCCAGAAATGGCGGCTTTTTTCATGGCCGGGAATATCCCGGAGAAAAGGAGGCTCTATGTAGTTTTTCACTTCCGCTATTGATACTTCGCAGGCTCTTGTTGTAGCCCTCGGCGCTGGACTTGGCGTGTGGGGCGTTGTCAATCTGCTGGAGGGCTATGGATCGGACAACCCAGATTCCAATGCTCATGTGCGGTAAAGTAACACACTAAAATCTGATAGGCAGCTATCCCTCTATTCCGAAAATATAAGGGAAAATTCATAGAGAAGTTAATATTTATGCGATAAAATAAAACCAGAAACCAAAAGACAAATCAGGATTCTGGGAGGAGAAAATATTGGACTGTCATATTAAGTCACTATATCTATGCGTTAAGAACATGGAGAGAGCAATCCGTTTTTATGAGAATTTCTTCGGAAAAGAAGTGACTATAAAAAACGAAATTTATAGTGTTTTTGATATAAACGGATTTCGTTTCGGTTTATTTGCTTTTGAAAAAATGAATGAGAATCACAGCTTTGGGAATAATTGCTTACCCAGTATCAATGTTGCAGATTTAGAAACTCTTAAAAATAAAATTAAAGATTTAGAACTATGTTTTCCGTTGACGCAAATAAACACTAATTGGGTAGTAGAGTTTATTGATTCAGAGGGGAATCATATTGAATTGACAGCCCCTGTTTGATAATTTCCAGTTTGTCGAACGGTTAGCAAAACCAGTCGAGCCAGTCAACGGTCAATATAAACGGCTCTGCGAGCCGCCGTTGACAGTCTCGCCTGTTTTCGCTTATGGGTAGTCAAGGGGCGACAGCAAAAAGTGCTGCCGCCTCTCTCTATCATACAAAAACTTTTAAACCAAGTACCACCCTTTTAGGAGGAAGGGGAGGGAATTTCCACGACCGATACAGAAGCATACCGGGAATATATCGAGTATACGTTCAACGCCTACTGTAAGATCGTCATACGCCATGCAGCGATTGACGCAGGACGGCAAAGGTGCAAAAGACGGGAAAAGAAATACCCCTTGAATATTTCATTGATGAAAAGCACTATCCTTTAAGCACAGATGATGAATACCCCGGAACCGGACACGGAATATCCCGTCACAATCTGCGGGCAGACAGTAACCTTTTGTAACGCTTCCCTTGTTGCTGCCATGTTCCGGTTGCCAGAGAAGAAACGGGAAATGATTTACCTGTATTTTTAAGAAGTACACACAGGAAGAAATCGGCAGACATTACGGACGATTCAGAACCACAGCAGGCTACCATATCCGGCGCACCCTGCGGCAGCTACAACGGGAAATGGAGGGAATTGCCTATGAGAAATGACAGGCTCCTCCCCTATGTTTACACTAGTTGGGTTTTTGGCCGCGTTTTTCAGGTAGATGACGATGAGGATGAGCCGGGGGTCGGCGCGGAAGGCCTCGTTGAGCCCGTCGTAGCGGGTGGCGGCCTTGCGGTGGTGCTTCATGCGGTTGAAGACGCGTTCGACCATGTTCCGCCCCGTGCGCGCCTCCCTGTCGCGATCCCATGGGGCCGCACGGTTCCCCTTGGGCGGCGCCCCCGAGGCCATGCCCGAGGACCGGCTCAAGGCCGCCGTGCAAGCCACCGCGCTGACCGCATGAACGGCAGAGACCATCGGCGAGCGTTGTCTTGATAGATGATGATAGCTCCATATTTACCTTAGACTGCATTAGATTGGTTTAGATTTATACAAAATAAGAGATTCAAATACTTCCCTCTATCCAATCAGTTACAATTTTTCTATCAGAATCACTCATAAATGAATGTTCACTTTCTTTTGATATGTATAATTGGCAATTAAATTTCATTGAAAAATGACGAACAATTTCTATTGATTGCAATATATCTTTGCTGCCATACATAATAGCTGTTGGTATATCCCAGTGTTGAACAGGATTCTCTTTTACATATTGGTAGTATTTCCATGATAAAGTTTCAATCGGTGTTTCGATTTTTTGTCTTTCCTTTAATTCATTCTCGCTTACATCAAACCATGAGAACATATTATGTATTAAATAATCCATATCTAGTATCGGCGAAAGAAAAAGACATTTTTCAATATTCCTGTTCTTATAAGCGTGCAGACTGAAATATGCGCCTATGCTGCAAGCATATAAATAAATTTTATCCCAGTTACGTTGAACATATTTCCAGATACATTCTAAGTCATGTATTCCATTCCATATATTACATTCAATATCTTCATTTTTTCTCTCACCATGAGATGGTAAATCAAAACTAATAGTTTGATAACCTTTTCTTTCAGCAATATTGGCGAAAAAAAGAGCTTCTTCTTTGTTCCCGTTTTTTCCATGAACATAAATATATATTTTTCCTGATTCTTTGCCCCAAACGACAGTTGGTATAGAATCAATCAAAATTAAATTTCTTTCCATATAGCACCTCCTTGGAAATAGTATCATTGCAAAGTAAGCACTACAATATAATGTTATTTATGGTGTCATCGAACACTTCGCGCCGGTATTTCACGACGAGTATGAGATGATAATGCATGAGGAACACCGAATGATGATTCGATGCGATTTTCACAGCAAACACCTCGCTTCCGATAGGTACGACTGAATGCCGGTATAGCATAAAAGGAAAGCCGATTCATCCCCCGCCCACGCTTCCGCTAAGAGGCGGGGGAATCCTCGGCAAAATCAGTTGAATCGGTCATAGCGACGACGCCACCGAACGACGATGGACAGTATGGCGCCTATCGCCAGGACCGACACGGCCAGAACCGAGGCAAGCGACACATCGCCACCCGTGACGGGCAGTGACGGGCGAGGGTTGGGCGTGATTGCCTCCGCCGGCGCCGGCGGCGTCTCGGGTTTCTCCGGTTCGCACGGTTTCTCCGGCTCGCATGGGGGAAGCACCCGCACACGCTCCCAGGCATCGTCATACCGGCTGGACGCCGGGGAAACACGGTCATCCCCCTCGAACCGCCAGACGAACACGTACCACCCATGCCGTTCGGCGGTCAGATGCATGGGAGCGCCATGCGCGTCCAACGCCCCGGCGCCGATTTTGAACGTGCCGTTCATCGCGGGAATCTCCCAGGTGGCCAGCAACCGGTGGTTGTCGTCTTCCGTGGGAACCTCTCCCCCGGACGGCTTGTACGCCTCATCGTTGGAGGGATTGTCGGGATCGCCGGACCACCATACGCTCACCGTCGCATACGGCTGATCCGCCGTGAAACCATAGGTTTCATCGCCCATGAACTGGCCGTGGTCCGCCGGGAACCCCGATACGGTGATGGTGTCGCTGAGTTCGGCGCCGACATCCGCCGAATGTTCGGTAACCGTCGACATGACTTCGACCTTCCCGCGCCCCACGTTGCTTTCCGAAGCCTCCATGAACGGGCTCACCCAGTCGCCGGTAAGGTATTCCTGCGCCCGTTTGCTTTGCTCGCTCCGCCGGAACACCCACACCCAGGTGCCAAAGCCGCCGGTCTTCGGAGTCAGATAGGCGGCGTCACCGTCCGGCTTGGTCATGGCCTGCACACGAACCCGTTGCCCCACACCGGTGAAGGACGCCTTGCCATAAGCACTCGGCTTATGACCCGAGGACGCCAACCGGGCGAGAAAAGCGTCCGCGCTCTCCCGTGCGTTCGGCGCGATGACCTTGCCCAGATCGTCCTTGCCGAGCCCGTCGAAATAGTATCCACGCGCCTGCAGCTTCAGACCGGGCACCCAATGACTGCCCTCGTCCCCCACGCCGCTGGTCACATCATCGAACACCGGCGAAGCCGCATCAAGCACCTTATCGGACACCTGCGTGGACACCGACGGAACGAAATCCTTGCGCACCTGGAACGTCGACGACGAACCGCCGACGGAAGCCATCGAATCGAAGGCCAGCATGTCCTGAGTGCTGTCCATGACGTGCATCCGCCCATACTCGTATGTGGTGTTCGCCGTCACCTCGCCGGCACCGGTCGCCTCCCACGCGATCGAGGATCCGGCGCTCGTCGACACCCCCGAGAACGTGTTGCCGCCTTGGACGAACCGCGCCGGCCCCTGCAAGGTGACGGTGAACGGCACTCCCGCGATCGCGTCACCGACGCGGTTCACCACTTTCACCAAGATGGAACCGCTGCGCAAAGCCTCGGCATCGGTGCGTTCCACCGTCGTGCCCGCAGGCGTCTTGCCGGCCGATTGATCCCATATCTGGGCCGCCTTCGCCACGATCTCGGGATACCGGCCTTGAATGACCGCCATCTGTCTCGCCCACTCGTCCCGATCGCGCCCGAAGTGATCCTGCACGATGATGCCGATCGCCGCATGGGTGGCGGCATCCGTGTCGCGGTACCGGTCAAGGATCCATGCCATACGCCGGGCGTTCTCATCGGAGGCAAGCACCGTGGTGGGGCCTATCACATAGTCGCTCAGTTTCCCCGCTTCGATGCAGTAGTATTTGTTGCCCGAAGCGTCCAGCCCCGCGACACCGACGTAATATTCCATATCGTTGTATGGAAACGTCACGTGATATCTTTCGTCGGCGGGCGTCAACGTCGCGGCATACGCCGTATTCGCCGAGCCGAACACCACTCCCACCATTATTATCAGACCGGTCAGCATCGCTACGATGGCCATGCCCCGTTGCCGCCATGTCGTTATCATCATTCGTCCTTTCCTGGTACGTTCCCCGCATACTGCACTGTGTGCGGGTAGGCCACGATCATGGCAGATTTTCATTCGCTACAGCCGGTTTTTCGGTCTATGTGGTCCGAGCTTGCCGTTTGCCGGCGAGTTGTGGATAACTCTTCCGCCGAGTTATCCACCTCATGCGGTTGACCGAACGTTTACCTGCAAGTTATCCACAATGTGCAACATATGTTCAAAAGCCTCTAGAATAGGGCCTTATGGCAGCAGTACAACATCGCGCGACCACGCGCACTAGTAATACCGATAACAACACCACGAAGACGAAGTCAAAGGCGACTTCTGCCCGAAAGAGCCCCGCAACCAAGCGCAAGAGAGTCAGCGCCGAAACGGCACGCGCCGCAGCAGCGCTGAAAGGCCTGGCTGTCGAAGCCCCCGCACCGTCCATCGAAGCAAACGAGCCCGGCCAGTTCGGCCGCATCAATGTCATGGACATCACTCCCGCCGAGGAGCGTGGCATCTTCCCCGCCCGTGTGGAACTCGGCGAACCGTTTGAGATGACCGCCCAAGTGTTCATCGAAGGTCGCACCAAGGTGGGTGCCACCGCCATCGTGCGCAACCCGCGCGGCAAGGAAACCATGCGCCAGGCCATGACCTGTATAAATCCCGGCCTCGATCGTTGGACCGTGATGGTCAAGTGCGGCGAGCACAGCGATCTGAAGCCTTGGGAGGATGGCTACGCGGCCGTCAAGCGTCAGCTCGGCGAATGGACCGTGACCATCGAAGGTTGGGAAGACACGTACGTTTCTTGGCTGCACGACACCCGTATCAAGGTGCGTGTGATGGACGACGTGGACAACGCACTCAATTCCGGTGCCGAGCTGCTGGCCCGTTGGGCCGCAACCCCGGACGCCGGCCTGACCGCACGCGATCGCAAGACCTTGGAGAAGGCTGCTGAGACCATGGCCGATCAGACGCTGAGCGCCGAGGATCGTCTCGCCGCCGGCGACAACCCGACCATCGCCGCCCTGCACGAGACTCACCCGCTGCGCGACGGTATCTCCCCCAGTCAGCCCCAGCGTTTCAAGGTGGAACGCCCGAAGTCCAGCTTCGCGGCTTGGTACCAGTTCTTCCCGCGTTCCGAAGGCGCCACCATCGATCCGAACACCGGCAAGATCATTCAGGGTACGCTGAAGACCTCGATGGCTGGTCTCGAACGCGCCGCTGCCGAGGGCTTCGACATCGTCTACTTGCCGCCGGTCTTCCCGATTGGCGTGACCAACCGCAAGGGCCGCAACAACACGCTGGTCGCCGAACCGGATGACCCCGGCTCACCGTTCGGCATCGGCTCCGAGCTGGGCGGCCACGACACCGTGGACCCGCTGCTCGGCACCATGGACGATTTCAAGGCCCTGTGCCAGCGTGCACATGAACTGGGTCTGGAAATCGCGCTTGATTTCGCCCTGCAGTGCTCGCCCGATCACCCGTGGGTCAAGGCTCATCCGAACTGGTTCCGGCACAAGCCGGACGGCTCCATCGCGTTCGCCGAAAACCCGCCGAAGAAATATCAGGATATATATCCGATCGACTTCAACGCCGACATGGCGGGCATCGAAAAGGAAGTCGAGCGCGTCATGGACCTGTGGATCAAGGCGGGCGTGACGATCTTCCGGGTCGATAATCCGCACACCAAGCCGGTGCGTTTCTGGCAGGACGTGATTGCCGCCGTGACCAAGAAGCACCCGGAGATCCTGTTCCTGGCCGAGGCATTCACCCGCCCAGGCATGATGCGCGCCCTGAGCTACGTGGGCTTCACCCAGTCCCACTGCTACTTCCCGTGGCGCAACACCAAGGACGAACTGGAAGAGTATCTGCCGGTCACCAATGGCGACGACGGCTACTACCAGCACAACACCTTCTGGCCCACCACGCCGGATATTCTCACCGCTTACATGCGAGACAACGGCGTAGCCGGCCACTGCGTGCGTGCGGTGCTGGCAGCCATGGGCTCGCCGTCCTGGGGTATCTACAACGGTTACGAACTCATCGAGAACAAGCAGCGCCCCGGCTTCGAAGAGCAGATCGACAACGAGAAGTACGAGGTCAAGGTTCGCGATTGGAGCAAGGCCAAGCAGTACGGCGTGGCCGAGATGCTCACCGCGCTCAACAAGATTCGTCGCGCCCACCCGGCCGCGTTGAGCTACCACAACCTCACCGTGCTGCCTACGTCCGACCCGAATATTCTGGCTTTCGCACGCCACACGCCGGCCGAACTGACCGGTACCGGCCAAGCGGACACGCTGATTGTGGTCGTGAACCTCGATGGACACAACGCACACCAGTCGATGATTCACCTGGAACTCGGCGAGCTAGGTCTGCCCACCGACCGCCCGCTCAACGTGCGCGACGAGCTGACCGGCCGCGAATTCCAGTGGGGTTGGGACAACTACGTGTCTCTGGCGCCTTGGGCGGATGTGGCTCACATCCTGTCCGTGCAGTGATGCGGTACTGCAACGGTAATGCAACAGTGATGCGGTTTACGCGCACGGGTATATCGTGCGCGTAAACCGCTAGAAATCCTCCCCTCAACGGGAGGATTTCGTCTGTTTAGACATAGTGTCGGCATAATCTCAGCACGGTTTCTTGAGTCCCGCACCTGTTTTGCAGGCGCAAACAGGGTATTGTGGTGAGACGATAACGTAACTGTCGATTTTCAAGGAGAACTGATATGGCAGAAACCTTCAACGTCGTTGTGGAAATTCCGCGCGGCTCCAAGAACAAGTACGAAGTCGATCACGAGACCGGTCGCGTCTTCCTGGACCGTACCCTGTTCACCGCAATGGGTTACCCGGATGACTACGGCTACATCGACGGCACCCTGGGCGAGGACGGCGATCCGCTGGACGCTCTCGTGATGATTCCGAACTCCGTGTTCCCGGGCTGCGTGGTCGAGTGCCGCGCCGTGGGCCTGTACCACATGGTCGACGAGGCCGGCGGCGACGACAAGGTGCTGTGCGTGCCCGCCGACGTTCGTTTCGATGACATCAAGGACATCGACGACGTCAACGAGTACCACAAGGCCGAAATCAAGCACTTCTTCGAACAGTACAAGGCTCTGGAGCCGGGCAAGGAAGTCCTGCCGGGCGACTACTGGACTGGTGCTGACGCCGCCGAAAAGGAAATCATCGCGGCACGCGAACGCCTCGCCAACGAAGGCAAGTGATTCGATTCCAATCGTCGGCGGGAGACCTCTCCGGAGGCCTCCCGCCTTTTTGATTCGACGTGCATCGCGTGATATAGTGCTGATGTATTTTTCAGCTAGGCGTAGGCGGCGTGTGGGAACGCTGGTCGAGGCCCATCGTCTGGAGTTCGGGCGATGAACCTTCCATCACATCATGATTGCGATAATCGTTCAGACCCTGCTCATTTCCGTCTCCGTCGCCATGGATGCGTTCGCCGTCTCCATCGGCAAGGGGCTCACCGTCTCCCGCGTAAGACCCGGGGATGCCGTCAGATCGGCGCTCTGGTTCGGCGGCTCCCAGGCCCTCTTCCTCATACTGGGGCATTACGCGGCCTCCGCATTCAGCGCGTATGTAACCGCATTCGATCATTGGATCATCTTCGGTTTGCTGGCGTTCATCGGCGGCAACATGGTGCATGAGGCATACGAGGAGGACGCGGAGAACGCCAAGGAGACCGCGCAATTCGACTGGAAGCACATGCTGCCGCTCGCCGTGGCGTGCAGCATCGACGCCTTCGCCGTAGGCGTGAGTCTGGCGTTCATGGCAACCAGCGTGCCGTTCGCCATCCTCTGCATCAGCGTGGTGACCGGCCTCTTCTCCGCGGCGGGCCTGTACATCGGGCGCGCCTTCGGCGCTCACTGGCAGAAACCCGCGCAGATCGCAGGCGGTGTGGTGTTGATTCTGATCGGCGTCAAAGTGCTGTTGGAGCATCTGGGCGTCATCGCGTTCTGACTTGCCGTCACGCATCTCGTCGCCACGGATGGCCATCAATGCTCGACGGCACCGTTCCAACGCCCGACGTAGGATTGACGTAGCGATTCGATTATCTGAGAGGCGTACCATGACAGAAATCACCTGGAAGGAATGCAAGAACAAGGTTCTGCGCATGCTGCTGGTCCAGCTGTCGGCCTACGCATTGCTCATCGCGGCCGCGGCCGTCACCCTGCCCGGCGCCGACCCCACCGCCCCCCGGGTCGTCGCCTGCCTGACGCTGGTCGTGTTCCTTGTCTTCTGGCCGTTGCGCGGCACGATGCTGGATCGCGTCGTCACCTTGCTGTTCGGCGCGGCCTCCCTGATGTTCGTCACCGTGCCATTCCCCGCCGGCAAGGTGCCGCCGGACCAGACCGCCGCGGATGGTTCGACGCTTCCGTGGTATTCGTGGGCGTTGGCCATGGGCCTACTGCTGGTCATGTTGGTGGTCTTCTCGTTCGGACGTCAGATGGCCCGCGAGAAGCGGGACCATCTCATCCGCGCCCTGTCCCACGCCGTGACTTCCGGTGTGGCGGCTCTCGCCGTGGCCGGCTGGTGCTTCCTGCCTGATTTGGGCGCAATGCTTGCCAAGGGCACCGTTGCGGGAACCGTTGCCCTGGCCGTTCTGATCGCTCTGGGATTGGCCCTCGCCGTGGCCTCGGCATTGTGGGTGCGTGACGCCGACCCGGATCCGGACATCGCCCATCCGTGGATCGGCACCGGATTGATGCCGGTGATGCTGATGGGCGTGACCATCGCCGCAACCGCACTGGTGCTCGGCCGTATCATCGGTTGATGGACGTCCGCCGTTCCATATTCCGCAAACTTGTAACCTATGTGTCCACTACAAGCGCGTAGAATAATGAAAACTTTGCGAAAGCGGCATAACGCCGCTGACGACTCATACGGCCACACCAAGCAATTGCGTAACACATTGCAGGATAAAGGGGGATTAGCGTGACGGATCTTACGTTGATGACTTTCGCCAGCGACCCCGCCACCGTTTTGCCATCACTCGCCCTGCTTTCTCATCGCGTCCGTGTACTGCCGATGGATGCAGCCAGCTTGGTGAAGATGCCGGAGAACACCATTCTGTTTCTGGATGCACGCGATGATCTGGCGACCGCCAAAACCTTGTGCCGCCTCATCCACGCTTCCGGCCTATCCACGCCGATCGTACTGGTGCTGACTGAAGGCGGCTTCACCGTGGTCAACTCCCAGTGGGGCATTGCGGATGTGGTGGTCACCACCGCTTCCCCGGCTGAAGTCGAGGGCCGATTGCGATTGGTCTCCGAGCGCGGCAACGCTCCCACAGCCGCAGCAGCCGGTTCTCCCGCCGAATCCACCACCACGGTGGAAGATGGCCAGATTCGCTCCGGCGACCTCATCGTGGACACCAACGGCTATACCGCCTCCCTGCATGGACGCCCCATCGATCTGGCATACAAGGAGTTCGAACTCCTCAAGTACTTGGTCCAGCACCCCGGCCGCGTGTTCACGCGAGCCCAGTTGCTGCAGGAAGTATGGGGCTACGACTACTACGGTGGCACTCGTACGGTCGACGTGCATATCCGTCGTCTGCGCGCCAAGCTCGGCGGCGAATACGAACACCTCATCGGCACCGTGCGCAACGTGGGCTACCGATTCGACCCGCCGGAGACGGATAAGGAAACTGCCGCCGCACAGCAGGCCGCCAAAGCATCCTCTGCCGCCATCGACATCGATGACGATACTCCCGATCTCAACACCGCCGCCTGACAGACCAGCAGCGCTGCAAACTATCAATCATCGACACTACGCCGCTTAGATCCATACGATGAGAGAAACCAAATCCGCGCGTCTCACGCGCATGCATGACGAATACGACATTCTGCGCCAGGTGATTCCGGCGCCAGCTTGCGCACTGCATTTCTCGAATCCGTTCGAACTGCTGATCGCCACCGTGCTCAGCGCCCAGACTACCGACAAGCGCGTCAACACGGTCACCCCCGAACTCTTCGCCACCTTCCCCACCGCTCGTGACTTGGCGGCCGCGAATCCGGCCCAAGTCGAAGACATCATTCATCCACTGGGGTTCTATCGTTCGAAAACCCAGCATCTCATCGGACTGGCCACGGCACTGGACGAACGGTTCGGCGGCGTGGTGCCGCGCACGATGGATGGACTGACCAGCTTGCCGGGGGTCGGCCGCAAAACCGCGAACGTCGTACTCGGCAACGCATTCGATATCCCCGGATTCCCGGTCGATACGCATGTGATGCGCGTAACCGGACGACTGCGTTGGCGGTCGGATTGGCGGTCCGCGCACCCTGATCCCGTGAAAATCGAGAAGGAAATCACCGCCTGTTTCCCGCCCGAAGAGTGGACGAATCTCAGCCACCGACTGATTCTGTTCGGCCGGGCCACATGCCATGCACGTACCCCTGACTGCGCCAACTGCCCGCTGTCCGACACCTGCCCTAGCTATGCGCCGCCCGCCGGCAAGAGCACGTCCAAGCACTAGCTCATGCCTCATCATGGTGAATTGCGGATTCTAGGCTGAGTCCACCGCTAGACTGAAGACCATGCAGCACAGCAAGCGGAACAATACATGGTCCAAGTGGGGGATTTTTCTCGGAGTCGCCGTGGCACTCGGCGCACTCGTGGTTGTGGGATGGACGTTCATGCAAAACCGGTTCCAGCCGGGATCGCCTCTCGATGCCGATGTGACCATTGGCATCGGCGATATGCCGCAATCCTTGGATATTCGGTCCGATTCCTCTGCGGCAGCCGAACGTCTGCTCATCGACAATGTGTATGAGACATTAGTGACCGTTGATCAAGACAACAAGCTTCAGCCGGGACTGGCGACAAGCTGGAAGACTTCCGATGACGGACTGACCGTCACCCTGACACTGCAATCGGGCGTCACCTTCTCGAACGGTCATACGTTGGACGCCTCGGACGCCGTGTGGTCGTTGCAACAGAACGTGACCAACAAGGTGGCGGACGTCGACGAATTGGGCGATCTGGCGTCGGTCACCAATCCGAACGCCACCACGGTGGTCATCACGCTTGCCAAACCCAATCCGACGCTGTTGCGAGCGCTGTCCGGCAGACTCGGCATTGTCTACGATTCCGAGTCGTCCAGTGCCGATTATCAACGCAAGGCCATAGGTTCCGGACCATTCATCGTGGCCGATTTCCAGCCTGGCCATTCCCTGAAACTGGCGCGCAGCGATACCTACCATGGCACCAAAACGGTCAGCCAGGCCATTGAATTTATGCAATACTCCGACGCCGATGCGCTCAGCAAGGCCCTGACCGACGGCAGTCTCGATATGGCGGCACCGGTTTCGGCTTCGACGGCCACCGGTTTGAACGGCAAGGATGGCCTGACCGTCAAGGAGGGGGCCACTACGGATAAGGTGCTGCTGGCCTACAACAACGGTACCGATTCGCTGCTCTCCGACGAACAGGCGCGTAAAGCCTTCCGCTATCAAATCGACGCAGCCGGCATCGCCTCCGCCCAACCCGACGCAGCCGGAACATTGGGCGGCCCCATCAGCCCGCTGGAACCCGGATACGAAGATCTGACCGGACTGTACCCGCATGACGAAAACCAAGCCGGGCAGATGTTCTCCTACTTCGGCGCGCAATATCTGACTACGGTGAATCTGGTGGTTCCCGAAGAATACCGGTCGTTGGCCGAAACCATCAAGCAGCAGATCGAGCGGCAGCCGCGCCCCACGGTGAACCTTGAAGTGCTCTCCGATGAGGATTATGCCAAACGAATCAAGGACGGCAAATGGGAACTGACCGTGATGAGCATGGACGGCACGGATGATGCCGGCATATTCGCCGACCCTGATTCCATGTTCCATTACGACCATACCGAAGCGCAACAGGCCTATGCGGATGCTCGCGCCGCCACTAATGACGCCGATTATGAGGCACGAATGAAGGCGTACGCCCGGCTGATCAGCGAGGATGCGGCCAGTGATTGGCTGTATACCCGCAAATGCTTCACTGTGGCGTCCACCAAGGTCTCCGGCTACCCGACCTCGATGATCAATCGCCGCATGCCGCTGGCCGGGTTGACGGTGAAATAGGCAACCTTCAGTCACGGACGGACTACGCCCGATAGTCCTTGGCTCACTATCGTTCGATCGTTCGTACCTCGCCTGCGAACAGCCTACTGGGCTGTTTACTGTACAGTTCGGCTTGTCATGCAACGTGCATAAACTTTGGCTTTATGACTGAAGGCAAATCCATCATCAACGCCAACCTCACCCCGCTGCCCGACAAGGTCGGTGTGGACGGACTTGAGGACAAGTGGCGCGCCGTCTGGGATGAAGACGGCACCTACAAATTCCGCAATACCCGCGACCGCAAGGCCGTCTACTCCATCGACACCCCGCCGCCCACCGTCTCCGGTTCGCTGCACGTGGGCCACGTGTTCTCCTACACGCACACCGACGTGATCGCACGCTACAAGCGCATGCGCGGCTACGACGTGTTCTACCCGATGGGCTGGGACGACA
This sequence comes from Bifidobacterium sp. WCA-178-WT-4B, assembly GCF_009696495.1. Taxonomy (NCBI): domain Bacteria; kingdom Bacillati; phylum Actinomycetota; class Actinomycetes; order Bifidobacteriales; family Bifidobacteriaceae; genus Bifidobacterium; species Bifidobacterium sp. WCA-178-WT-4B. Next base: position 59,587 of record NZ_VULV01000010.1, read on the forward strand.
ACGGCCTGCCCACCGAACGCCGCGTGCAGAACTACTATGGCGTGCGCGTGGACGTGTCCCTGCCCTACGACCCCGACTTCAAGCCGCCGTTCGAAGGCACCGACGGCAAAAAGATCGACGCCAAGGATCAGGTGCCGATTTCCCGCAAGAACTTCATCGAGCTGTGCGAGCGTCTGACTGCTCAGGATGAGAAGCTGTTTGAGGCCCTGTGGCGCAAGCTGGGTCTGTCCATTGACTGGTCGCAGACCTACCACACCATCGGCCAGCATCCGCAGCGCGTGGCCCAGAAGGCCTTCCTGCGCAACCTCGCCCGCGGCGAAGCCTACCAGCAGGACGCCCCCGGCCTGTGGGACGTGACCTTCCAGACCGCCGTGGCCCAGGCCGAACTCGAGTCCCGCGAATACCCCGGCTTCTATCACAAGGTGGCGTTCCGCTTCGAGGACGGCACCCCGATCTACATCGAGACCACCCGCCCCGAACTGCTGGCGGCCTGCACCTCGCTGATCGCCAACCCGAACGACGAACGCTACAAGCAGTACTTCGGCCAGTACGTCTACTCCCCTCTGTTCAAGGTCAAGGTGCCGATTCTGGCGCACCCGGCCGCCGAAATGGACAAGGGTGCCGGTATCGCCATGTGCTGTACGTTCGGTGATGTGACCGACGTCGAGTGGTGGCGCGACCTGAAGCTGCCCACCCGCCCGATCATCCAGCGCAACGGCCGTATCGTGATGGATACCCCGGACTGGATCGAGGACCCGGCCGGCCGCGAGGTCTTTGCCGAAACCGCTGGCAAGACCACGTTCTCCGCCCGCAAGATCATCGTCGACAAGCTGCGCGAGTCCGGAGATCTGGACGGCGAGCCGACCCCGACCAAGCGTATGACGAACTTCTACGAGAAGGGCGACAAGCCGCTCGAGATCGTCACCTCCCGCCAGTGGTATTTGAAGAACGGCGGTACCGACGCCAAGCTGAACGCCGAGCTTATCGAGCGTGGCAAGGAACTCGAGTTCCACCCCGACTTCATGCGCGTGCGTTATGAGAACTGGGTGCACGGCCTGAACGGCGACTGGCTGATCTCCCGTCAGCGCTTCTTCGGCGTCCCGTTCCCGCTGTGGTACCCGGTGAACGCTTCCGGCGAGCCGGATTACGATCACCCGATCACTCCGTCCGAGAATCGTCTGCCGATCGATCCGACCATCGACGTGCCGGAGGGCTACGACGAGTCCCAGCGTGATGTGCCCGGTGGTTTCACCGCCGAAAAGGACATCATGGACACCTGGGCCACCTCTTCGCTGACCCCGCAGATCGTGACCCACTGGGCCGAGCCGGACGAGGCCTCCAAGGCCCTGTTCGCTTCCACCTTCCCGATGGACCTGCGCCCGCAGGGTCAGGACATCATCCGCACCTGGCTGTTCTCGACCGTCGATCGCGCGCATCTGGAGAACAAGTGCCTGCCGTGGGCCCATGCCACGCTGTCCGGCTGGATTCTGGACCCCGACCACAAGAAGATGTCGAAGTCCAAGGGCAACGTCGTGGTGCCGAACGAGCCGATCGAGAAGTTCGGCGCGGACGCCGTGCGTTACTGGGCCGCCGCCGCTCGCCTCGGCCTGGACGCCACGTACGACATCGGCCAGATGAAGATCGGCCGTCGACTGGCCATCAAGCTGCTGAACGCCACCAAGTTCGCGCTGGCCATCGGCCGCGAGAACGAGAACCATCACGTGGGCGCTGCCGCCCAGGCCGCATGGAACCCGGCCGACGTGACCGAACCGCTGGATCGCGCCGCTATGGCCAAGCTGGCTTTGGTGGTGCGTCAGGCCACCGAGGCGCTGGAATCCTACGAGCATTCCAAGGCGCTGGAAGTCATCGAGTCCTACTTCTGGCAGTTCTGCGACGACTACATCGAGCTGGTCAAGAACCGCGCCTATGGCACTCCGGACGAGCACGGCAATGTGCCGTCCGAGAAGGCTGTGAAGTCCGCCCGCACCGCTCTGGGTCTGGGCCTGGACGCTTTCGCACGTCTGCTGGCCCCGTACCTGCCGTACGCCACCGAGGAAGTGTGGAGCTGGATGCACGCCGGTTCCGGTTCCGTGCATCGCGCCGCCTGGCCGGTCGTGGACCCGTATGTCGAGGCCGCCACCGGTGCTTCCCCCGAGCTGCTGACTTGGGCGGGCAAGGCCGTCGAGCAGTTGCGCAAGATCAAGTCCGAGGCCAAGGTCTCCATGAAGACCCCGATCCTGTCCGTGGCGCTGTCCGCTGCTTCGGAAGGTGTGGACGCGATTCACGCCGCCTTGGGCGATATCGCGCAGGCCGGTCGCGTGGTCGGCAAGTTCGACTTGGTGGCCAAGCACGCCGAGGAATCCGCCGCCGAAGACGCGCCCGAAACCGAGGTCGCCGTCGAAGCCAGCGAGCTCGGTGAGCCGCCAGCCAAGAAGCCAAAGCACTGAGCGTTGCGCGCAGCAGCAAAAGAGGGGAACCTCCTATTGAGGTCCCCCTCTTTTGTTTTTTGACGTTCGGATGACACGACTGTGGGACGGCACGCAAATATCCCGCATTGTAAGCTGGTGGCCCACAATAGCGTGGGCCACCACGCGTGTCAAACGTTTTATATACGCGGTGTCCCACAGACCAAATCAACAAATCCTTGGAATTTAGCCATTCTTCAAACTATAGTTAGCTCTGACTTACAAGAGGGTGTGGGACGCCGCATCGAAAAAGCCAGTTTTTGACGCGGCGTCCCACACCGATAACGCACTTTACGTGTATTGGGCACCTGTCACATGCGGATTTTCCCGCATACACCATCACACCGTCGGAATCACGATGAGATATCGGGTTTCGGCGGTTTTCTGTTGCGTATTGGGGCTGTCGAGCTGCGCGACGGCCTGCGCCAAGAGCGTGCCAGCATCACTGATTTTCACGGTCTCATTAATCAGCGCGTTCATATCGTGCTTGAGCAGCGTGCCGCCAGTGCCAAAGCCGAACAGTACTGGAGCGGTGTCAAGATTGTTGCCGGAATCGCCAGTATCGCTCGACTTGGCTGAGTCGTTCGTTCCCGAACCATCGCTCTTGGACGAGTCGGACTTATCACCACCACCGATGGCCGAAGTAAGACCACCCGCATAGTTCATCACATCGCCAGCAGACATGGACATGGTGTCATCGACCAGTGAGGCCTTGGAATGCTGCGACTGCTGCTGTTGCACGGCTTTGGCCTGCTTACGGGCGGCATCGGCCTTACGCTTGGCTTGGGCGGCCCGGGTCTTACCGTAGAACGATTGCGATTGCGAATCGACCAGGCTAGTCAGTGCCTGAGCCTCGGTCACCGGACCGGAAGAGACATCACCGGACGAGCCATCACCATCACTGCCGGAAGCCGAGGACGCGCCGCCTTCGAACTGATCGGAGAATCGCAATACAATCTGGCGCAAGGCCGTGGCTTTACCCGTATGCTCGGAGGCGGTGGCAAGCGTGCTCATCGCGGCATCGACCTTGGATTGAGCGTCGGCGAGTTCATCGCTACCGTTGGTTTCGGCGATGGCTTGGCTCTCGTAAGCGGTGGCGCCCGAGGACGTGCCGCCGGTCAGGGCGCTCAAATTGGCCGTGTAAACGTCCGTGTATTTCATCGAATACGGAATCATTGCGGCGGAGAGCTGGCTCTGGCCATCGGCGTATTGCTTGGAGCCTTGAGTGGCTTCCTCCGAAGCCTCGGCGATCAGATCATCCACCAGTCCGGTGGTGCCTTGCTGCTGGATGCGGCGAATCACCTCGTCCAACGCATCGACCGCACCGGCATGCTGATGTGCGGCACTGACGTTGTTCACCGCGTTGGCCAAGTCGAGTACGGCTTGAGCCAAAGGCGTGTCCCCGGACAGTTCGCCGGTCGTGCCCATCAACGCCGGCAACTGGGTGGAGGTGCCAATCGATCCAGACAGGTGCGTGGTATATGAGCCCACATACGCGGCCATATAGTCTTCAAACGTCCGCTTATGGGCGGTTTCGCGTTCGGCCACTACAGACTTGTTCAGCGCACGTTCGTTATCGCGCAGGGTTTGAAGCTGCTCGATGAGCTGTTGCTGTTCACCAGAACCGGCGTCGGTCAGTGAATCGACCAGTGTGGCGGCAGAGGCGGTGAGTTGGGCGACATCCGTATCGGCAGCAGGCTGTGCGGCAGCATTCGCGGCATCGGGATTAGCACCAACTGCCGGACTGCTGGAATTGGAAGGCAATACGGCGAGCGCCACGGAACTCATGGAGAAGTCTTTGGCGTTCATATAGCAGCTGAATTCCAAGCCGGTTGCGGCTTTTCCAGCTGCGGCGACTACGGTATTGGAACCTTGCGTGGTTACCGTAATGGAGTTGTCAGCGGAAACATCATCGGCTACCTGCGTAGGCACGGTAAAGGCGACAACCGGGATCGTACGGTTGGCCTCCTTGGTTTGCGGCTTAATATCGATATACACGCCGATCAGTCCAGATGCGCCGGCAACCTCGTTTGCCTCGACGTTTGGACCGTCAAGCGAGTAGGTGACGCTGACTTTCCATGGCAGGGTGGCGGCGGAAGCGGGGATACGAGAAACCTTGGACGTGCCGGAATCACTATTGGCGGAATCGGTATCAGTGGAACCGCTATTGCCGGAATCGGCACTGGCGCCATTGCCGGCGCCGCCCTTCCCTACCACATACCAACGGACCGGCTCCCCTTCGGCATCGGCGACGGCGTACATATCACTTGCCGTAGCGAGCACCGGACCGTAATCAACCGGAGTCGGACGAGACATCCAAGCACCGCCGAGAATCGAAGCCACGCACAATGCGCAACTGACCAGTGCGGTGCCACATCTCATCTACGTATCCCATTCATACAGTCGGCCACTATGGGCATTCCATTCCCGTATTAATGTAGTCGCTGCAGGCAACTTGCCCTATAGACGAATATCCGAAAGGTGCCCATTCGCTGCGGGCGAATCAGGCGAATACGTCGAGTACGCCCGGGTCGCCACCGGCATCGGCTATGCGCTGGTGGCGTTTCTTGGCTTCGGTAACCACGAATTCACGGTACATTTCGGCAATTTCCGGATCAAGCCCGGCATCGATGGCGATGCGGTGGAGGCGCTCGATCTGATAGTCCTCACGCTTGGTGTCTTCGGGCGCGAATCCGGCGTTGGCTTTGAGCACGCCGACCTGCGAGGTGGCCTTGAACCGCTCGGCCAGTAATGCGATGGCCGCCGAATCGATGTTATCGATGGTTTGGCGCAGCGCTTTGATGCGCGCCACCGCCTGCGCGGTTTCCGGGTGGGCCGCCGCCTGGGCGGAGTCGATGGTGGTCCTTTGCCAGTCGCTGCTCGTTTCGCTCATGATATCGAGAATACTCCCGTTCGAGTCCTTGTGCGATACTCGACGTTTGTTGGACGTTGTATATCAGGATACAGGGTTTAAGCTGTGAGGGACATGTTCCGGAATTCCTCCGGAGTGTGTCCCTCGAGTCGTATCTGGCGTCGTTTGGTGTTCCAGTGCACGATGTACGCGTCGAGCTCGGCCTTGAATTGCTCGTACGAGTCGAACTCCCGTCCCCTGTAGAACTCGTCCTTCAAGTGGCCGAACACCCGTTCGGTGGCGGCGTTGTCCAGGCAGTTGCCCTTGCGGCTCATCGACTGGCGGATGTTCAGTCGTTCGAGTTCCTCGCGCCACCATGGGTGCTGGTACTGCCATCCCATGTCGCTGTTAAACCGATATCGGTTTAACAGCGATTAAGCCGGGTTTGTTGTTAAGCCGGGAAACGGTTCGGGATTGTGGTGGGAGTGCCGCATTCCGTGTTGTTTCCCGGTTTAACGTTTTCTGGCTATTTGAGGGTGCGGAGCTGTCGGAGCCGTTGTTCGCTGAGCCATGTCTCCTTGGCGGGTCGGGGCCGGGGTCGGCCGCGTCGACGGCCTTGCGCATCATGTCGAGGGTCGCGAACGCGTAGAACGCGCTGGTGGTGCTCATGCTTTCGTGGCCGAGCAGTTGCATGACGGTCGGCAGTGGCACGCCCTGTTGGTAGAGGTCCATGGCACGGGTCCGTCGTATCAGGCGGCAGTGGATACGTCCGGGCATGGAGGGGCACGTCCCGCGTGCCTTTGACGCCGCGGTTTTGAGGATCTCGTCGATCCGGTCCACGGAGAGCGGGCGGATGGTGCCGTTCCTCGTCGAGTGGAACAACGGTCTGGCTCCGTCGCTCCCGTCCGTGTCGGGATGGAATTCGTCGAGGTAGGACGTCAGGTGACGTCGCGTCCTTTCTCCCATGGGCACGATCCGTGTCTTGCCGCGTTTGCCTGTGATCGTGATCCTGGCCGGCTCGTCCATCCTCACGTCCTCGAGTGTCAGGGCGGCGAGTTCGCCGATCCTGGCGGCGGTGTCGTACATGAGGATCGGGAGCATGCGGTTCCTGCGCGATTTGGCGTCGCCGGTGTCCCACGCGGCCAGCAAGGCCTTGGTGTGTTCCTCCTCGAGGTGGTCGACGGGTTTTCGCGCGGGTGGTTTGACGCGTATGGCGGCCGCGTCGTTGGCCAATGCGGTCAACGTCGGATGCTCGAGGCTCGCGTGGCCGAGGAATGCGCGCATCGTCGTCATCCTCAGCATGATGGTGCGGTCCGAGTATCCGCGTCCGGCCCGCATCCATTCGACCCACCGGCCCAGGCGCGCCCGGTCGAAATGCCCGAAACCGATGTGGCTGCGCTGCGTGCCTTCCGTGGTCTCGAGCCATCGGACGTAGGATTCCAGGCCGATGCGGTACGCCTCGACGGTCTTCGGCGAGCTGCCCCGCACCTTGGGCAGCCAGTGGTGCAGCCAGTCGCGCGCGACACGCCAGAAATCCGGTTCACCGGAGCTGGCGGCCGTTTTCCTTGCCTTGCTCATGGTTCCTCCGTTTCCGGGACCACGCGTTCGGCGTCGGCGACGAGGTCCGCGTATCCGTCCATGAAATCGGGGCTGGCGTGCACGTAGTAGAGGGTGCTGTCGATGCCGGCGTGTCCCATGTAGGCCGCCAGATAGGGCAGCATCGCCATCACGTCCATGCCGTCGCGAGCCCATCGCTCGATGTTCGCGAACGCGAGCCGATGCCGGAAATCATAGGGTCTGGGCCGTTTGCCGGCTTTCGGCCACGCAAGCCCGGCCTGCGTCCAGACGCGGCAGAACACCACGCCGGGCATGCTCGGGCAGACCGGGCTGCCGGTGGAGGCGACGAAAAACGCCGGCCGGTCATTCTGAGAGGGTGTCTAATTGTTTGTGTATGGGATCATCTGATGGAAAGGAAACGATCATGGTGACCGAGGCAGTGAAGCCTATGGCCGGCGATGTGGCCGGGAACGACAATGGTGCCGTGACGGATTCGCGGTCCTTGGTGGACTCGCTGGTCGCGTCGGGAGCGCTGGACCCCCTGTTCGAACGGATAGACGGCGGGCAGATCGAGCTCACCGGCGACGGCGGACTGCCGGGCGAGCTCACGAGGGCCGCCCTGGAACGCGGCCTGCAGACGGAGATGACGTCGCACCTGGGCTACGCGCCCGGCGACAGGGAGTCGAAGGCGGGCGGCGGGCATGCGAACTCGCGCAACGGCTCGTATCCCAAGACGCCGTCCACGCCGGTGGGAGAGGCGGCCGTGCAGGTTCCCCGCGACAGGGACGGCTCGTTCACCCCGAGGTTGGCGCCCAAGCATTCCAGGAGGCTGGGCGGACTGGACGAGATGATCATATCCCTGTACGCGGGCGGCATGACGGTGCGCGACATCCAGCACCACCTCGCCAAGACGATCGGCACGGACCTGAGCCCCGAGACGATATCCAACATCACCGACGCGGTGAGCGACGCCGTGCTCGAATGGCAGGAGCGGCCGCTGGACGAGTCCTATCCGGTCGTGTACCTGGACGCCGTCAGGGTCAAGGTGCGCGACAACGGCAGAGTGCTGCCCAAGGCGGCGCACATCGCCATCGGCGTCGACATGGACGGGTTCAAGCATGTGCCTGGCATATGGGTCCAGGACAACGAGGGCGCCTCCTTCCGGGCGCACGTGTGCGCCGAGATGGCCAACCGGGGCATGGCCGACGCGCTGATCGTGTGCTGCGACGGGCTCAAGGGCCTGCCCGAGGCCGTGGAGGCCACGTGGCCCAAGGCGATCGCGCGGACCTGCGTGGCGCACCCGATACGCGCGGCCAACAGGTTCGTCGCCGACCACGACAGGAAGAGGGTGTGCGCGGCGCTCAGGAGCGTGTACCGCGCGCCCAACGGGCAGGCCGCGGAAAAGGCGCTCGGCGAGTTCGCGGAAAGCGAGCTCGGCCGGAGATACCCGTCGGTGGCCGCCACGTGGAAACGCTCGTGGGACCGGTTCGTCCCGTTCCCGCGGTTCCCGCCCATGCTCCGCCGGGTGGCGTACACCACCAACAGCATCGAATCGCCCGACTACCAGCTGCGCAAGGTCAGCCGCAACCGCGGCCAGTTCCCCAACGATCAGGCCGTGGTCAAGCTGTTCTGGCTGGCGATCTGCGACATCGAGGACAAACGCAGCCTCAAACGAGCCAAAGACGGCAACAAAACCAGACGCAAAAGCGAGGGAAGGCTCATCGAGGGGAGGATCACGACCAACCGGAAACAGGCCCTCGCCCAACTCGCGGCCGCATACCCCGAACGAATGGAACCCTATCTATAAAACACACCCCAAACACAAACAACTTGACAAGCTCCGTCGACAGGGTCAGAAAGGCCGAGGGCGGGCACAACGCGCTGCTCAAACGCACGAAATACCTGTGGCCCGGGAACGAGTCCAGCCTGACCGAACTCCAATTGGAGACCAAGCGCGGCCTGCAAAAACAGCGGCTCAAGACCGCCCGGGCCTGCCGGATGCGCGAGACCCTGCAGGACATCTACGCCGACAGCGCCAGCCGCGCGGAGGCCGAGGCCGGGTTCAGGGCCCTGTGCTCGTGGATGATGCATTCACGGCTGGAGCCCATGAAGGCCCTGGCCCGACAGCTGCGCCGCCATTGGGACTACATCCTGGCCTATTTCGACCACCGGCGCACCAACGCGGTCCTCGAGGGCCTGAACAGCGTCATCCGGCACGTCAAGACCCGTGCCCGGGGCTTCCGCAACATGGAGTACTTCTCCACGATGATCTACCTGACCTGCGGCAGACTCGACCTACGAACCGTCACCACCTGACCGGCTCCCACCCACACCAAACAGCGAAAGGCCTTTTTCTTTTCGTGCGGCCTGTTTATCTTGGTTCGTTCTTCTGTTGTGGCTTCAGCTTACGTCAGCCAAGACGGTCATACCTTGCCGCATTCATCGATTTTTTGATAAATCCATCGGCTATAGGGTTAAATATGCTACCGCTGACACATTTCAGCATAAATGGGAACAAATTCCAACAATAACGGCGTCCCGCACTTGACAGCAATTCTGAAACGTTACAGAATAGAAGCGTCAACAAGGAAGTGACTGCGACAAAGTAGTGCGATAACAGTACTTTCAATCACAAAGACAACGACATTGTTTTTGTGAAACGATACAGAGAAAGGAAAGCAATGGAGCGAATCCAATACCCCGACCCCCAATGCGTCCGACGCAACTGGGTCGATCTCAACGGCACCTGGGACTTCGCGATCCCCGGCGCACCGGCCGGGACCAAGAACGGCAACCAAGGCAACAACGCGATGGAGTCCACACCCGAGACCCTCCAAGCCGCGGCCTCGATGGCCTTCCCCGAATTCGACCGCACCATCGAGGTGCCCTACAGCTACACCTTCCCCAAGTCCGGCGTGAACGAACCGCAGTATCACCCCGTCGTGTGGTACCGCCGCTCCTTCGACCTCGACATGCGCCCGGGCAAACGATACCTGCTCAACTTCGAGGCCGTCGACTATGCCTGCGACGTGTGGCTCAACGGCCGACACGTCGGCTCGCACCAAGGCGGACACACGCCCTTCCGCTTCGATGTGACGCCTTACGCGGCCAAGGAAAACGAACTGGTCGTCAAGGTCGTCGATTTCAACCGCACCGACCAACCGCTCGGCAAGCAGGCATGGAAGGACGGCAACTTCGCCTGCTGGTACACGCGCACCATCGGCATCTGGCAGAGCGTGTGGCTCGAAGAGACCGGCGACGTGCATCTGACCGACTTCACGATGACCCCGCACGCCAACCAAGCGCGCCTCGACGTGGATGCCTCGCTCAATGTCAACGTCGACGCGGAGCTCGACTACAACGTGACCTTCGAAGGCAAGCCGGTCACGCACGGCACCGTCTCCTTCACCAACGCGCGCGCCCGGTTCTCCGTCGAGATCCGCAACTACGACCCGTCCCCCGAACCGCATCCATGGACGCCCTCGACGCCGGACCTCTACGACATCGACTTCACCGTGCGCTCCGGCGGCGAGACCACCGACGAGGTGTCCAGCTACTTCGGTCTGCGTGATGTAACCAGCGACGGGAAGATGATCTTCCTCAACGACCAGAAGTACTACATGAAGCTGCTGCTCAACCAGGGCTATTACCCGGGCGGAGGATTGACGGGCACCGCCGACGAGTTCCGCGCCGACATCGAGAAGATGAAGGCCATGGGCTTCAACGGCAACCGCATCCATCAGAAGCTCGAGTCCAACCGCATGCTCTACCTGTGCGACAAGCTCGGTTTCATCGTCTGGGCCGAGATGCCCAGCGCCTACGAATTCGGCCCGGAGCTCATCGCCAATGTGGAGCGCGAGCTGCCCGCCTACCTGCGCAAGCACGTCAACCACCCCTCGGTGTTCGCCTATGTGCTGATGAACGAGTCGTGGGGCGTCTTCGACATCGCCCACAGCGAGCAGGAGCGCACCTTCGTCAACTCGCTCTATTATCAGGCGAAGGCCTTCGATCCCTCGCGCCTGGTCATCGGCAACGATGGCTACGAGCAGACGCGCACCGACATCGCCACGATCCACGACTACAACGCCGATGCCGACGAACTGCTGGAGACCTATCAGGGCCGTCGCGACGAAGTGTTGGCTGGAGCACCCTCCCCGATGGGCGGCCGCCGCGTGTTCTGCCAGGGGTACGAACAGCAGCGCGTGCCGGTGATGGTCACCGAATACGGCGGCGTGGCCTATGAGCCGGGCGGTCACACCGAGGATTCGTGGGGCTACGGTGAGCGTATCACCGACCCCGACAAGGTCGTTGATCAGATCGCGGCCCTGACGCGGGCCGTGATGGACATCGACTATTGCGTTGGCTTCTGCTACACGCAGACCTCCGACGTGGAACAGGAGGTCAACGGCCTGCTCGACCACGACCACGAATACAAATTCGACCCCAAGCGCATACGAGAGGTGTTGCTGAGCAAGCACACCTACGGCTACGTGCAGGTGTGAGAACGAGCGCCGACATGGGTGCGGATATGGCCACCCTTCACAATCGAACCAATAAATAGAGAAAGGGAACAATATGACATCGGCAACGGCAGCCGCACCGGTCAAATCCAGCAATGCGGACAAAGTGAGCCTCAAGGAATACGTGGCGTATTTCTGCTACGGATTCGGACAGTGCTTCAGCTACGGCATCATCGGCAGCTTCATCCTGATCTACTACACGGATGTGGTCGGCATCTCCTCGGTGGTCGCCAGCGCGATCTTCCTGGTCGCCCGCCTGTGGGACGCCGTCTTCGACCCGCTGGTCTCCGGGTTCATGGACTCCCGCAAGCCCAGCAAGCAAGGCAAGTTCCGCAAGTGGATGAAGATCGCCCCGATCTTCGTGGTCGTCGCGACGATCGCCTGCTTCATCGACCCGGACATCCCGGTTGCCGGCAAGATCGTCTTCTGCGGCGCCACCTACATCCTGTGGGGCACCTGCTACGCCTTCTCCGACATCCCGTTCTGGTCGCTGTCCACCGTGATGTCGCATGACCGCCAGACCCGCACCGACCTAGTGACCGTCGCCAACATCGGCGTGTCCGCCGGCATCGCCATGGCCGGCATCATCATGCCGGTGATGCTCGCGCAGTTCAAGCAGAACAACACTCCGTCGATGAGCTATCTGATCTCCGTGTCGATCCTCATGATCGCGGGCTTCGTGATCATGGAGTTCGGCTACCTGTTCACCAAGGAGCGCATCGCCGCCTCCGACAAGGCGGAGAAGCTCTCCTACAAGCAGGTGTTCGAGGCCGTCAAGGCGAACAAGTACATGATGATGATCCTGGTGATCTTCTTCCTGAAGTTCTTCATGGAAATGGTCAACAACATGATGATCTACTTCTTCACCTACAACATGTCGAACGCCGGGCTGATGAGTGGCTTCGGCCTGATCGGCACCTTCAGCGCGCTGACCTTCCTGCTCATCCCGGTGCTGACCCGCCGCTACAAGAAGGTGAACCTCGTCCGCGTGCTGCTCATCGCCGAGATCGCCTTCCGCGTGGTCTTCTACTTCGTCGGATACTCGAACACGACATTGACCTTCGTGTTCATCGGCATCACCTGGTGCATGTACTCGATGAGCAACCCGATCCTGTCCGCCATGCTGGCCGAGACCATCGAATACAGCCAGGTCAAGACCGGGCACCGTGCGGAGGCCGTGGTCTTCGGCGGCCAGACCTTCTCCAGCAAGCTGGCCATCGCCCTCGCCGGCGCCACGACCGGTCTGACGCTCACTTTCCTCGGCTATCAGCCGAACGTCGCGCAGACGTCGGGCACGCTGAACGGCCTGTTCATCGTGATCTCGATCCTGCCGGCGCTGGGCGCGCTGCTCAAGCTGCTGATTCTGACGAAGTACGACTACACCGAGACCGAGTTCAAGGAATACCAGCGCATCCTGGTCGAACGCGGCGCGGAGGGATACCAGACCGCACCCGCCGATCTGGTGTCCGAGACCGCCGCGTCTGGCTCGGCGACAAAGTAAGGATATCCGCTCCACACAATGACTGAGAGGGCTCCGTGTCCGATGCGTTCCGGCATCGGACACGGAGCCCTTCGACGTTTCGGGAGAACGGGACGGCCGTCGTTATGATGGGAGGAAACGCACCGCCGGACGGTGGGCGCCCACCCGAGAAAAGAGCCACCTGTGAGTGAAAGAACGACATCGGCCGTCGCCGACAAACCCACCCCCACCATGCGCGACGTCGCGCAGCTCGCCGGGGTGTCGGTGACCTCGGTGTCCAACTATCTTTCCGATTACCCGTATATGAAGCAGACTACCCGCGAACGCATCCGGCAGGCCATCGAGATGCTGGGATATGTAACCGACGAACGGGCACGCAGCCTGCGCTCAGGGAGAACCGGGCTGATATCCCTGGCCATTCCCAGTCTCACCCAGATATATTTCGCCGAGCTCGCCGAACGCGTGATTGCCGCGGCACGGCGACGCGGATACGGCGTAACCGTGGAATCCACGGCCTTCAGTCGGCGACATGAGTTGGAAAGCGTCGCCGCCATGGCGCGCAAGATGAGTGACGGGTTGATTCTGAGCCCCCTGCTCATGGAACGCCGCGACATCGCCCGCCTGGCCGGCGACTATCCGCTCGTCGTGCTCGGCGAGTGCCTGTTTGACGTGCCCGCGCCCCATATCCTCGTGCATAACATCGACGCGGTCAAGGCGCTGACCCAGCATCTGCTCGACGCGGGTTGCCGGCGCATCGCGCTGATCGGCGGCGCGCTCGACCGACGACGGACCTCAACCGAAACGCTGCGTACGCAGGGATATCTCGAAGCATTGGCACAGGCCGGCGTGCCAGTGGATGCCAAGCTCATCAGGCCCATCCCCGCCTGGGAGACCGACGAGGAGGCCAAGGACGATGCCAGCGGCGGCGCAGGCTATGTGGGACGGGGCATCGCCACCAGACGCAGCGGTTCGGAAATCGTGCGTCGCATGTTCGAGGAAGGCATCAAGGCCGACGCCCTTCTGTGCTACAACGACCTGCTCGCCTTCGGTGCGTTGCGACAACTGCGCGAGATGGGCGTGCGCATCCCGGACGACCTGCGCGTGGTCAGCATGGACAACCTCGAGGAGGCGCAATACACGATTCCCTCGCTGACCTCCGTCGAGCTTGGCAAGGAGCAGATCGCGCAATGCGCGGTCGACGCCATTCTGGAGCAAGTGGCCGGCGGCGGGCGCGGCGCAGCCGAGCAGCGTTACGTCGATTTCTCGATCCACTACCGGGAGAGCTCGCCGGCGGTGGCGTGATCGACGCACCGGAAACGCCGATGGGGCCCGCGGAATAATCTCCGCGGTCCCCATCATCGCATCATTATCGGTAAGGCATCGGACTTCCGAGCGGCAACCTCAGTTGCCGTTCACGGCTCCACCAGCAAGAACGGACCACGCTACGCGCGGACTCGATCCAACCTTCGTTCGGCTGCCGCCTCACTCAGGCGTCGCCGTCGGCAAGCCCACCGGGTTTGCCTGAACGGCAACCTCAGTTGCCGTTCACGGCTCCGCTCTGCTGCTGCACGATGGCAGCCAGGAAATCGCGGTTGGTGGCGGTCTTCTTGAGGCGCGGCACCAGCGTCTGGTAGGCCTGCTCGGGCTCCATGCCGCCCAGCAGACGACGCAGACGGTAGATGACCGGCAGTTCCTGCGGGTTGGTGATGAGCTCCTCGCGGCGGGTGCCGGAAGCGTTGATGTCGATGGCCGGGAACAGTCGCTTGTCCGCCAGCTCGCGGGACAGGCGCAGTTCCATGTTGCCGGTGCCCTTGAACTCCTCGAAAATCACCTCGTCCATCTTGGAGCCGGTTTCCACCAGCGCGGAGGAGATGATGGTCAGGGAACCGCCGTTCTCGATGTTGCGGGCGGCGCCGAAGAACTTCTTCGGCGGGTAGAGGGCCTGCGCGTCCACACCACCGGACAGGATGCGGCCGGAGGCAGGGGCTGCGATGTTGTAGGCGCGAGCCAGTCGGGTCATGGAATCGAGCAGTACGACCACGTCCTGGCCGAGCTCCACAAGACGCTTGGCGCGTTCGATGGCCAGTTCGGCAACCGTGGTGTGATCGGAGGCCGGACGGTCGAAGGTGGAGGAAATGACCTCGCCCTGGACCGTGCGCTCCATATCGGTGACCTCTTCGGGACGTTCGTCCACGAGCACCACCATAAGGTGGACCTCGGGGTTGTTGGCGGCGATGGAGTTGGCGATGTTCTGCAGGGTGATGGTCTTACCGGCCTTCGGCGGGGAGACAATCAGACCACGCTGGCCCTTGCCGATCGGGGAAACGATGTCCATGATACGGCCGGTGAGCTTGTTCGGGGCGGTCTCCTGCTTCAAACGCTCCTGCGGGTACAGCGGCGTGAGCTTGGAGAACTGCGGACGGTTGAGCGCTTCTTCAACGCTTTGGCCGTTGATGGAATCGATGGCCTGCAGCGGCACGAACTTCTGGCGCTGGTTGCGACGGTCGCCTTCGCGCGGGGCGCGAATCGAACCATGGACTGCATCGCCCTTGCGCAGGCCGTACTTCTTGACCTGGCCCATGGAAACGTACACGTCGTTCGGGCCTGGCAGGTAGCCGGAAGTGCGCACAAAAGCGTAGGAGTCGAGCACGTCGACGATACCGGCCACCGGCACCAGATCCTCCTGCGGCTCTTCGCGGCGGCTATCACGGTCATTGCGATCGCTACGATTATCGCGATCATCATAGCGACGATCATCATCGGCGTTGTCGCGATCACGGCCACGCATGCGGCGGTTACGGCGATCGTTGCGATCATTACGGTTATCGCGATCGTTACGATCGCTACGGTCGCGGCGGTTACGACGCACAAACTCGTGATCGTCGTTTTGCTCGCCGTCTTCGGACGTTTCCTCGTGCTTCTGCGTGGGCAGCGTGGCCAGGATATCGTCGAGGTCACGCACGGTTTCTTCGCTGTTTTCCGCAGTGCGACGGCGGCGGCGAGGCTGCTCGTCCTCATCATCACGGACTCGGCGAATCAGAGGAACTTCCACGTCCTCATGGCGCTCGCGGCGACGCTCGGTAGGCGCTGCATCTCCCAAATCGAGCGTGGCCAGCAGATCGCCGGCCTCATCGGCCTTCTTGCGCGGCTTGCGGCGAGCGAAATCGGACTGGTCGTCATCGCGACGACGACGGGCCGCACGCGGTTCGAATGCGGCATCATCGGCGGCCTTATGACGGGTGCGTCGCGGTTCGGTCTCGTCCTTCTTGGCATCGTCGGCCACGGGAAGCGGCAAATCGAGCTGCGGTTCCGTGGCAGCCGGAGCTGGAGCCAGCGACTGGGTGGCCGCGTCAGCATTGTCTGTGGTGCTGGCCTCAGCGGCATCGGGCTGCGGAGCCTTGACGACCTTGGCGGTTTTGGCGGCCTTGGGGGCGCGCACGGTCACACCGGCCGGCGGCTCTCCACCATTGCGCGCCGCCTGCAGGGTGGCGCGCAGCTCGGGCTTGCGCATGGTTGACGTGCCGCGCAGGCCCATCTGTTTAGCGAGCTCTTTGAGCTCAGGCAGCTTCATATCCTCAAGATTCTGGCTATTTGCCACTGGTTGCCCTTTCCATACCGAACAGGCCCATGCCTATCCAGGCGTTAAGAGTGATTATTGCGGTCGCACCGCTCATGAATGTTCGCTGCGTCTCTGAGTCTTCGCGAACTTCGTTTACTGTACAACGCCAACTCGACCAACGCAAAACGGCCCGCCGAAAACCAAAAAAAACTCCCTCTGTGACGAGGGAGCTCAACAAGGTTTACTCACTTTTTTTCGTGGTAGGACTTTTCGGTGTTGACGGACCACACGTTCTTCTTGGACGTCTTGCCGGTCTTGATGTTGCCGACGGCCTCCATGGCGGTGGCCATGGAGTGGTCCATGTTGTTGTAGCGGTGCTGGCCGTTACGGCCCACGCAGTACAGGTTGCCGAAGCCGTCGAGGTACTCGATGAGCTCGTTCATGTGCTCATAGGTGTCGAAGTAGGCGGGGTACGCCTTCCTGACGCGCTCACGATGGGAGTCGATGACCTCGTCCGGACCGTTGATCACACGCATGCGGGTGAGCTCGGAGATCGCGAACTTGGTGACGTCCTCCTCGCTCATGTTCCAGAACGAGTCGCCCTCCTCGCAGAAGTACTCGAGGCCGACCCACACGGTGTCGTCCACGTCCTTGACCAGATACGGGCTCCAGTTGTTGAAGATCTGCAGACGGCCGACCTTGTAGCCCGGGTCCTGCACGTAGATCCAGCAGTCCGGCACGATCGGCGGATTGCCGAGGGTGGGGATGTTGGTGGTGTTCTTGAGCTTCAGGTGCTTGACCAGCAGGCCCACGGTCACGAAGTCGCGGTACGGCAGGCCGTTGGCCACCTCGGTCATATCGGCCGGGGCGGGCTTGGAATCAGCGGCCTCGGGATCGTCGCCGGCCGCGTCGATGGCGTTGACCAGGTCCTTGACCGGCATCGAGGAGATGAACTGGTCGCCGGAAAGCTCGGTGCGGTTGCCTTCGGAATCCTCGTACACCACGGAAGACACGGCACCATCGGTCTGGCGGACCTCGACCACCCTGGCGTCGGTCAGCACCTTGACGCCGGCGGCCTCGCAATTGGACTCGACGGTCTCCCACAGCTGGCCGGGACCGTACTTCGGATACCAGAACTCCTCGATCAGCGAGGTCTCGACCTCCGCGTTGGAGCGCTTCCTAGGGCTAAGCTTCTGGAAGGCGTTCTTGAGCACGCCCATGATGGACAGGCCCTTGACGCGCTGGGCACCCCAGTCGGCGGAGATCTGGGAGGGGTGGCGGCCCCACAGCTTCTCCGTGTAGCCCTCGAAGAACATCGAATACAGCTTGCGGCCGAAACGGTTGATGTAGAAGTTCTCCAGGTTGTCTTCCGGCAGCTTGTGGAACATGGACTTCAGGTAGCTGAAACCGGCCACCATGGTGAGCTTGAAGCCCATGGCCTTCAACGTGTTGGGGCTCAGCGAAATCGGGTAATCGAAGAAGTGGCGGTTCCAGAAGATACGGGACACGCGGTGGCGCTTGAGCATCACCTTGTCCTCCGTCTCCGGATCAGGGCCTCCCGGCTCCATGTCGTGGTCGCGGCCGAGCTTCTTGTCATCATAGGAGGGTGCGCCCTGCAACGGCAGAACGGTCTTCCACCAATCCATGATGCGTTCGTCTTTGGAGAAGAAACGGTGGCCGCCGATATCCATACGGTTGCCGTTGTGCTTCACGGTGCGCGAGATACCGCCGAATTCGCGGGTCGCTTCCAGCACGGTCACGTCATAGTTTTCCGCGCCGCCGTCCTTGACGAGTTCCCATGCGGCGGTCAGTCCAGCCGGACCGCCGCCGATAATCACCACGGATTGCTTTTGCGTCACTTTGAGGTCTCCTTATAAAACAAGATCTCAAGCAGTCTACCCGAAGGTAGGGAAGACGATGCTTGCAATCGTGCATGGTCCCGGCGTGCGGCTTTGTCGCGCGAAGGTTCGACCCGTGCCCTACATGCGGCTTTCATTCGCGCCGAATAGGCGGCGCCGTCCTTCACTTCATGTGGAAGACGGCGCCGGATGATTATGAGCGGACAGTCGGCATCAGCGACGCATACGCCACACATTCAGCGAGACGCCGATCAGCATCAATCCGACCGTCAGCACGACAAACACCGTGACCGAACTTCCGGTACGTGCCAGCGACGCCGGACGGGCATTCGTGGTGGATGATGTCTGACCGGCACCGGTTCCCTTGCCGGCGCCATGCGTCGCCGCATCGGGATCGGTCGCGGGCTTGCCGGATGGCTGCGGCGACGGGGTCGCATCGGCCTGTTCCGCGATGCGGGCATCCTGACCGAGCGTCTTATGATCGGCGGCCAGACAGCTTTTCAGTTCGGTCAGCTTGTACCATGTCGAACCATCGGCGACCGGCGTGCATTCGGAACGGAACGGAACCTCGTTTTCGTTGTACAACATGCGCACGATGGGCGTGTACCGTTGTTCGGTGGCGGGGTCCTCACCCTTCCTGGCGTACACATCCCATTGCACATTCGCGGCCATCGGCGTCACCGATTCGCCACGCCACTCATTGTTGCCGTAAGTGTACACGTCCGTGGTGGAGGCCGGTGCCTGCTGCGTGGAGCCCGGCAATCCCAGCAATGCGGCAAACGGCATCATGGTTTCCGCATGGGCGAACCGGAACGTCGCCACAGTGGATCCTCCACTCACCCGCGCATCAATGGTATTGAGGAAATCATCCAACAGAGGCTGCGCGATGGAATAGGTCTCGTTCTGACCGGCGTAGCTCGGCCCCTTCTCATAAAAGTCCTCGGCATCAAGCGCCCATGCGAACAGTCTGGCATCATCCGCATATGCTCCCTGGAAATACTGGCCGAAGGCGAAGGTGTGGTCACCGGTGTTCTCATTGTGCATGTCGGCGGCGATGATGTACAGGTTGTACAAATTCATCGCGGCGTCATACTCACTCTTGATCTTCTTGGAGACTTCGCCGCATGCGTCGGGATCTTTGGACGCATCGGCACCTGGCGCGCAGTTCTTGCCGCCTTTCTTGGTGCCGTCCGTGGTGTTGTACCACTTATATTCGCCATTCTCGAGTTTGGCGAGGAATTCTTCGGTGAAAATCTGGGACAACAGGTCATGTGAGGCCCGTTTGACGTCGACGTTGTCACCTATGGTCTTCTCAGCACCGGCGATGGTCGCATCATTGGCAACGAAATTCTGGTAGTTGTTCGCGATGTCGTATGCCTTGGTACCCGTCACCTTGCTTGTGCCATCGGGATTCTGCACCTTGTGGAAGTACAGGGTGTCGGGATTCTTCTGGAAATCCTTGCCATTGCCGGAATCGGCGGGATTCGTCGGCGCGCTGACATTGCCGATGAGCCTGCCTCCCGAAGCCTCGTTGAAACCTTTCTCGAAGTTCTCGCCGGACTCAGTGGCACGCGCTTCGCCGGAGGACTGGTAGGCAATCGTCCCGCCCTCCACTGCGACCTGATCGAACAGCGACCGATTACGCTGGTACGCACGTTCTCCGATACCGTAATGCTGCTGTGCGCCCTGACCGGTCAGCATGCCATAGCCGTTCTCGACATTGGCCGCGGTGATGCCGCTCAGGTTTTTCACGAACTCGGCTTTGATGGCCTCCGACTTGAACCCGCCATCCCGAGCGGCGGTCTCGGCCATCCTCATCAGCAACGCATCGTACTTGTAGCTGGACAGGCCACGTGATCCGTGACGGGCCATGCTTTCGGTATAAATCGGTCCGTATCCTTTCGGAGCCTTGCTATAGGACGACGCGGTCGCGTCATTCGGGGCCACATACGGCTGTTTGCTGCTGTAGTACCGGCCGTCGGCCTCCAGAGCCTGAGCCGGCCGGATTGTTCCCGGCAACAACATGGCAGACGCGGCGAGGCATGCGACGGAACCGACTATCCTCTTCATCACTCGTGTTGACATCGATTATTCACTCTCATCTCATCAACGAAAAAAGACGGGCCCGTGACCCGAGCGCGCCATGAGTATGGTATGAGCATGAATCGAACACGACACACGTATCAAGTGACGTCCCGGCAAACCGTGGTCGCATAATCGGTGAATAGGCGACTGCCGTGACGCGGCACCGGCTCAGTGGATGTCGTCGGGGATGTCGATATCGGTTTTCTGGACTTCCTCGACGTTCACGTCCTTGAACGTCACGATGCGCACGGACTTGACGAAACGGCTGGAACGGTAGACATCCCATACCCATGCGTCAGTCAGCTGCACATCGAAATACACGTCCTGGCCAGCGGAACGCACGTTGAAATCGACCTTATTCGCCAAGTAGAAGCGACGCTCAGTCTCCACCACATAGGTGAACAGCTTGATGACGTCACGGTATTCCCTATACAGCGCGAGTTCGGCGTCGGTTTCGTAATTGTCGAGATCCTCGGCACTCATGCTTGTTTACTCACTCACTTTCCGTATCGCGTTTGCGGCCGCGGCCCAGCGTACGCCACCATGCTTCCTTTGAGGGCTTGCGTTCTGCCTGATCGTACGGCCAGTTGCTTTCCTCTTCGAGACTGTGGCGCGCGTTCTTCTGCGTATCGTCGTGGTGCCCGGCCTGTGGCTCGACTGGCTGTGCGGCCGCCGGCGTCTGGGCCTGAGACTGCACGTCACTCGTCGTGACGGCGGCTGCGTCACCACGCTGTGCCGGCTCGGGTTCCGGCTTGTTCTGCTGGATGGCGATGGAATGCTCGCGCGCGGACAACGCCTCCTTGACACCCGGATTGTCCTCAATCAAGTGCATGCCAAAAGCGTCAAGCGAACGAATCGGATCGTACTCGTCGACCAACGTGTCCATGACGATAAGGTCCTGATATTTGTTGTTTTCGACATCCCACAACGCGTCGCGCGAGGTGCCGGACGGCACGAATCCAAGCGACTGGTAGACCGAAATCGAACGGCTGTTCTTTTCCGGCACGCTCACCCAGATGCGGTGCATGCCCAGGCCGGCCGGTTCGGGCGCAAAGCCGTAAGTCATCACACGCGGCATGGCGTCACGGGAGTAGCCGCGGCCACGGTATTCACGGCCCAAGATGATCTGGATGCGGGCGGACTTGGACCAGCCGTCGATGTCGATAAGGAAAATCATGCCGATGACGTTATCGGTGCTGGCCGCATCGAGCTGACCGTCATCGTCATGGTCGGCGTCAGTCAATACAGCCCATGCGATGGTGCGGCGAGATTCCGGGTCGCCCACGCCGGATTCGGCGGGCGCCTGACCGGCTTCCCAGGCTTGGGAGCGGCGGACCCACGTGTGTACAATGGCGCGTTCGGTGACCGCATCCTTGCCGGTGATCTTGGATGCGCCATAGAAGGCATCTAGTTCATCCAAACGAGGCAGGTCCTCGGCGGTGGCGGGGCGCAGGTGCACCAT
This sequence comes from Bifidobacterium sp. WCA-178-WT-4B, assembly GCF_009696495.1. Classification (NCBI taxonomy): domain Bacteria; kingdom Bacillati; phylum Actinomycetota; class Actinomycetes; order Bifidobacteriales; family Bifidobacteriaceae; genus Bifidobacterium; species Bifidobacterium sp. WCA-178-WT-4B. Next base: position 81,425 of record NZ_VULV01000010.1, read on the forward strand.
TTCGCCACGAATTGGCGGAATGACGATGCTCTGTGGCAGATCGCGCTTCAGTTGCACTTCGGTAGCCATGCTCAGCGTCTCGTTGGTTGTGGTCATCGGTATACATCCCCCGGTTCGGCTTGTTTCGGCTCACGGTCCAGTGCCGAGCATATCTTACTCGACTGGGTGAACGCTGGAAATGCTCTGAGTCGACTTTCTTACAGAATCAATAAAGGCTCCCGCTGGCAGGAGCTGTCTAACGAATTTGAACTGGAGGATTTCCCTACAAATAAGTGCTCCCACTGGCGGGAGCTGTCCGCGAAGCGGACTGAGGGTGGTCATCCGACCATGGCGACTACCCTCAGTCTTACTCCGTTCGACAGCTCCCGCCAGCGGGAGCCAGTGAATCGAATCAGCCCTTGATCTTGCCCATGACGACCTTGGTGACGGCCTTGGCATCGGCCTGACCGCGCGTGGCCTTCATCACGGCACCGATGATCACGCCCATCGGTTTCATGTTGCCGCTCTTGAGCTTCTCGACGACATCCGGGTTGGCTTCGAACGCCGCGTCGACGGCCGCCTCGATGGCACCGTTGTCTTCGACGATCTTGTAGTCGTGCTTCTTGACGACCTCATCCGGGGTGCCTTCGCCCTTGAGCACGCCTTCGACGGTCTGCTTGGCGAGCTTGTCGTTGAGCTTGCCGGAGGCGATGAGCTTCTCGACTTCGGCCACGTCGGCCGGGGTGATCGGCAGCTCTTCGAGGGACACACCCTTGGCGTTGGCTTCGCGGGAAAGCTCGCCCAGCCACCACTTGCGCGCACCGGCCGCCTTGGCACCGACCTTGACGGTTTCCTCAATCAGGTCGAGGGCGTCGGCGTTGAGGATGTCGCGCATCTGCAGATCACTCAGGCCCCACTCGGACTTGAGGCGGTTGCGGCGCTCGCGCGGCATTTCCGGCATCTGGGCCTTCATCTCCTCGATGTGCTCCTTGGTGATGTGGAGCATGACGAGGTCGGGGTCCGGGAAGTAGCGGTAGTCGTCGGCATCGGACTTCAGACGGCCGCCAGCGGTGGTCTGCGTAGCCTCATCCCAGTGGCGGGTCTCCTGCAGAATCTCCTTGCCGTCGTCCAGACGAGCGGCCTGACGGCGAATCTCGTACTGGATGGTCTTCTCGATGCCGCGGAACGAGTTCACGTTCTTGGTCTCGGAACGGGTGCCGTAGGGGGCATCCGGGCTTGGACGCAGCGAGACGTTCACGTCGGCGCGCATGTTGCCCTGCTCCATACGAGCGTGGGAGATGTTCAGCGCACGCACGATGTCGCGGATGGCGCGCACATAGGCACCGGCGATTTCGGGAGCACGGTCGCCCGCACCCTCGATCGGCTTGGTGACGATCTCGATCAGCGGCACACCGGCGCGGTTGTAGTCGACCAGCGAGTGGTCGGCGCCTTCGATACGGCCGTCGGCACCACCCACGTGGGTGTTCTTGCCGGCGTCGTCTTCGATGTGGGCGCGCTCGATCGGCACACGGAACACAGTGCCGTCTTCCAGCTCGACGTCCAGGTAGCCATTGCCGTTGGTGGGCTTGTCGTACTGCGAGATCTGATAGTCGCGCGGCATGTCCGGGTAGAAGTAGTTCTTGCGGGCGAACTGGCTCCACTCGGCGATTTCGCAGTGCAGGGCGAGACCCAGTTTGATGGCGTAATCGACCGCGGTCTTGTTGATCACCGGCAGACTGCCCGGCAGGCCGAGGCTCACCGGAGTCAGTTCGGTGTTCGGCTCGCCGCCGAACTCGATGTGGGCCGGGCAGAACAGCTTGGTGTTCGTGGACAGCTCCACGTGGGTTTCCAGACCGAAGACCACATCGTACTTCTTGGTGGCATCGGCGTACTTCATCAGTTTTTCAGCCATGATGTTGTTTCTTTCCTTCCGATGCTCACTTGCCCAGACCGTCAAGCCATGGGGTCTTGAGGTCGTTCCAGATCGGGCCGTTCCAGCCGTCCTCCAGCGCTGCTTCGAGGGCCGCAGCCGGCTTGTACATGACTTCGTCGCGCTGCTGCGGGGCGATGAACTGGAAGCCGACGGGCAGACCGTCGTCGGACAGGCCGGCCGGGATGGACATGGCAGGCACGCCGGCGAGGTTGGCCGGAATCGTGGCGATGTCGTTGACGTACATGGCCAGCGGATCGTCCATCTTCTCGCCGAACTTGAAGGCGGTGGACGGGCTGGTGGGCGAGATCAGCACATCGACCTGTTCGAAGGCCTTCTTGAAGTCCTCGATGATGAGCGTGCGGACCTTTTGGGCCGAGCCGTACCAGGCATCATAGTAGCCGGCGGACAGGGCGTAGGTGCCGAGGATGATGCGGCGCTTGACCTCGTCGCCGAAGCCGGCCTCACGGGTGTAGGCCATCATGTTGGCGGCGGTCTGGGGCACGCCGGCCGGCGGCATGACGCGCAGACCGTAGCGCATGCCATCATAACGGGCCAGGTTGGAGCTGACCTCGGACGGCATGATGATGTAGTAGGCGCCCAGCGAGTATCCGATGTGCGGGCAGGAGACCTCAACGACTTCGGCGCCCATGTCCTTGAGCTTGTCGACGGCCTCGCCGAAACGGGCCTCGACGCCGGGCTGGAAGCCCTCGCCGCCGAGTTCCTTGATGAGGCCGACCTTCATGCCCTTCAGATCGCGCTTGGCGCCTTCGCGGGCGGCGGCGACCATCGGACGCGGGCCTTCGGGGATGGAGGTGGAGTCGCGCTTGTCGTGGCCACCGATGATCTCCTGCAGCAGGGCGGAGTCGAGCACGGTGCGGGAGACCGGGCCGATCTGGTCAAGGGAGGAGGCCATGGCGATGGCACCGTAGCGGGAAACGCCGCCGTAGGTGGGTTTGACGCCCACGGTGCCGGTCAGGGCGCCGGGCTGACGGATCGAACCGCCGGTGTCGGTGCCGAGGGCGAGCGGGGCTTCGAATGCGGCGACCGCGGAGGCGGAGCCACCACCGGAACCGCCGGGCACGCGCTCGGTATCCCACGGGTTGTGGGTGGTTTGGTAGGCGGAATGTTCGGTGGAGGAGCCCTGGGCGAATTCGTCGAGGTTCGTCTTGCCGAGAATCGGCATGCCGGCGGCCTTGAGCTTTTCAATGACGGTGGCGTCGTACGGCGGCACCCAGCCTTCAAGGATCTTGGAGGCGGCGGTGGTTTCGATGCCCTTGGTGACGATCATGTCCTTGATGGCGATCGGCACACCAGCCAGCTCAGGCAGGGCGGCCTTGTCTTCGGCGGACTTGGCGTCGAAGGCGTCGGCCTGCTCGAGAGCCACATCGCCGGAAACCTTCAGGAAGGCCTTGATAGACGGCTCAGCGGCTTCGATCACCTTGAGGTGGGCTTCGACGAGCTCGCGAGAGGTGACGTCGCCCTTCTTGATGGCAGCGGCCTGCTCGGCAGCAGACAGTTTGACAAGAGTTGCGGTTTCGTTGCTCATCGATTACTCCTCGCTTCCCAGGATTCGCGGTGCCACGAACATGCCGGCCTCGGTCTTCGGGCCACCGGCGAGCGCCTCTTCCTGCGTGAGCGGGGTTTCGGCGACGTCCGGGCGCAGGTAGGCTTCCAGCGGAACCGGGTTGGCGGTCGGCGGCACATCGTCGGAGGCGACTTCCTGGACCTTGTTGATGGAGTCTGCGATGACGTTCAGTTCGCCCTGCAGACGGGTGATTTCCTCATCGGTGAGCGCGATTCGGGCCAGATCGCCCAAATGCACGATTTCTTCGCGTGAAAATGTTGGCATGGCCATAACTATATGAGCCGTATGTGACACGCAGTTGTCGGGAATCCTCATTTTCCCGCCTACTGGAGCCCTTCAGCGAATCAGAAGCTCAAGCCGGTCGAGCATTTGCCCCGCTGCTGGCTTCTTCGGCGGGGCAAAACCGTTGCCGGACCGCAAGTTCACCTTACTGAGACGACTCGCAGCAGAGCAAAACCGCGAGCTGACCGATGAAACGCCCCGCTCAGCCATCCCAGCAAAACAAAACCGCGGTCCAACCAATAAAACGCCCCGCTGAGACGCCCCGCAGCGAGGCAACGCCACGGCCCAACCGCAAATGTGCCCCACTGAAGTATCTGCATGGCCACCCTAATAAGCTCACAATGAGCCCAAACACACCTACATCGAACATATGAACGACAATCGCCCTGCGCACCTCGCCAGTTATCCACATTTTGCATACCCACCCAAAAGAATCCACATAATCAGTCCAATACGGTCAGATGCCTGATAATCAGGCAAAAACACACATCTAGGCACCGAAGTTAGAACCACATAACCCCAGACAGATAGACACCGTGTTCACCATTGGCATACCGTCGAATCATGAAACATCACAAAGCAGTGGACATACTCATCACGAAGGCTGAAGCAACGCAACAGTGCGCTTATGGAACAACCAAGGCACACCGCTCGGCGCTGGCTCGGCGCGTGCAGGCGCGCGAACTCAAACGTGTATTCCCCAACATGTACGCCGCTTCGGAATACTGGGATTCGCTGCAACCCGACGAACGTATCAGACATATTGCACGAACTCTTCATAACAGACATCCGGATTGGGTGTTCGCCGGGGTCACGGCAGCGGCCATCCACGATTTTGAACACCAATGGCATCTTCATGCTGGCACCATCACTCTCGCCACAACATCACGAGGCCCCAACGCCAGCAGTGCAAAGGTCAAACGCATCTTCACGTCAAGCAGCACGCCAGAATATGCCAATGGACTCCCGGTGACCAGCAAAGCCAGAACGGTGGTGGATTGCGGGCTGTCCGTCGACTTCCGATTTGCACTGCCCATTATCGATTCGGCGCTGCGCAACGGCGTCGCCATCACGGACATTCTGAATGTGTGCAGCACTATGCGACGTGATTGCACGCCGATATTCCGCCTACTGCATTATGCCAATCCGGCGAGTGAGAATGGTGGCGAGTCACTTGGACGAGGCACCATCATCGCAGGCGGCCTATTAGCCCCAGAACTGCAACAAAACATCACCGACCCGCAAACCGGTGCTCTGTATCGCGTGGATTTCCTCTGGCGGCTACCTGAGAATCGGCTTATCGTGGGCGAATTCGATGGCTATGAAAAATATGTGAACCCGGATATGAATGACCGCAAGGGTGTTCGTGGTGCAGTTCAGGCGGAGAAAGAACGGGAGACGGCACTGTACCGGGCCAAAGTCGACACCATTGTCCGATTCACCTATGAGGAGGTGATGCAACAACATCCTTTACTCAATAAGCTGCGGGCAGCCGGCATACCTCATGCTGGAACAGTGATGGGAGCTGGTTAAGCGCAGTGAACCACGGTGGTCAAATCCATGGGGTCAGAGTCACCAGAACCATGGTCACTGCAGAACCGCCAAAGCCATAGCCATGACAAACTGCCAGGACCATGGCCGAACCGGCAGAACTGCCAAAGCAGTAACCCGCGTTATTTGATATCTGATATCCGCTTTTCCGGTGATGATGAGACCGCCGATCCATGCGGCGGCAGCCCAGGCGATGAGAATCAGGCCGGACTGCCACCATTCGGGAATCCAGTAGTCCGGTTTAACGGCTTCGGCCAGTGTGGACTGCGCGGAGCTGCTGATGCCTGCGGTGAGCAGGATGCCGACGATGCCGGCGGCAAATGCGAATTAATGCCGCGGCGATGGATTTGGTGGCGTAGATCATGCCTCTAATGTGGCCCATATTGGGCAGATGCGGCGGGATTGTCGATGCATGGCTACACGCCTGATACGGCGTGTTGGGCAATCCATGCGTGCATGGCCACGGCCGCCGCAGCGCCTGCATTAATGGAGCGCACGGAACCGAATTGAGAGATGTAGACCACATCGTCGGCCAATGCGAGAGACTTGTCGCTCAATCCGGGGCCTTCTGCACCGAAGAGCAGCAGGCACCGCTTGGGGAAGGTATAGGCTTCCATCGGCACTGCGCCGGGAATAATGTCGAGGGCGATGACGCGGGCGGCTTGAAGCTCCTTGATGCGCGCATCACAAGCATCGATTTCGGCCAGCAGCTCATGAAGGTGCTTGTTGTTTCCATCCACAGCCACATCATGCGCATGGATGGCGGCGGCACCGGCCTTGGCTCGTTCATAGGCGATTTCACCGGCGATGCGATGATGCCAGCTTTCCACCAGTTCGGCGATGGAGGGGTGGTGTTCGACGTGCTGGTACAGTTCGGTCATCAACGCTCCCTTGCGATTCCACTTGTGCGGGCCGACGATGTGCACCCTACGGGCCTGGAAGGCGTTGGCGGTGCGGACCATGGAACCGATGTTGAAATCGTGGGTCCAGTTTTCCACCGCAACTTCGAAGTCGTGACGCCCTCGAGCGTCAAGATCGGCCTTAATGGCAGCGACGGTCCAGTAGCGGTAACGGTCCAATACGTTGCGGCGGTCGCCGTCGTTCAACAGCACCGAGTCGAAACGACCGTCATAATTCGGAGAAGTCGGATCGTCAGGACGAGGCTCGCCGGGATGGGTCTCAGACCACGGCCCAAGGCCGATTTCACGGAATTCCGGTTCACCTGAAGCCTTGGCAGCCAAAGAAATCTGGTTGGGTGCGTGCAATCTTTCTCCTCGATAACGCTATTCACCGGTTCCTCTTAGTCAGCTTCGCTGCTCAGCCCGGCTGACTTTATGCGAGGGAAGTCAAAGGTGGATTTACCGCAGTTCGGATTCGTCGAAGACCTGGATGAAGGGGAGCGTTTGCTCGTCGCCGGTGGAGGGGTTGACCACATTGATGTCTTTGGCACCGCCACCGACGAGCGAGGCGATGGCCACGACCTTGGCACCCAGCTGCTCCACTATGCCAAAGTCGAGGCTCAGCTCATTGCCGTTGCGCAGGGTGACCAGCGAGCTGGTCTGCACGTACGACTTTTCGGACAGCCAAGCATCCAACAGCACCACACGGCGGCCTTCGATGGAGGGGCCCTTGATGGACGGGTAGACGAAGTCCATCACGAATCCATCCAGGTCCTCGCCACGAGAGGAGGCGGCCTGGATCATGGCGGACACCATGGGCACAGATGCTGCGGTCAAGGCACCAACAGCATCGAAGTCATCAACCGAATAGCCCGCATCTTCCAAAGCGTCAATCAGCACATGGCCCATGACGGTGGCGGCATGGTGGTCGAAAGTCACCGCGGCAAGTTCGGAGAACGGACGGCCCACCACATGCTCCCTCAGCAAGGTGGCTAGCTGCTCACGCGGCTCCAGCATGGCAAAGTCATTATGGCTCTTCGCGACGGCGAGGTCCGGGGTACCAGTGGGGCGGAATCCAGATTCAGTCATGACTCCAGACTATCGCCTGAGGCAGTCAGATGAGTATCACCCTCATCGGCCGGCACCACTTCAGGGGCGGACAGTTCGCTCACATTGCCTTTATCTGATTCGATGATCGGTACTTCCTCGATGATCTTGGTCGGTTCGATTTTTTGCAGCTTGCGAGCGGTGGGCAACACACGGCGTTCCAAGCTGGACGCGAACTTGTTGTAGGCGCTGACCGTCTTAGTAATCTGGGTGCCCAATTTGATGGCATAATCACCCAACGTGGAGAACCGTTCGTACAGTTCTCGGGACAGATCGAACAGCTGCTTGGCGTCATCGGTGAGCGACTGCTGCTGCCAGGCATAGGCGACGGATTTCAGCACGGCCCACAGCGTGACCGGCGAGGTGAGCGCCACTTTGCGAGAGAACGCATCATCCATCAGTGTGGGATCGGCTTCGAGCGCGGCCTGCAATAGTGCCTCATTGGGGATGAAGGCCACCACAAAATCGGGTGCCACATCAAAGGCATTCCAATAGGCCTTTTCGCCGAGAGCACGTACATGCTCGCGCAACGCCTTGGCATGGGACCGCAGCAAATCATCGCGGCGGGCAATATCCTCGGGGCTGGCGGTGTCCGGGATTTCGCAGGCACGCTGGTAATCGGCATAAGGCACTTTGGCATCAATCGGAATGGTCTTGCCTCCCGGCAGATGCACGATCATATCCGGGCGCAACGTACGCCCATCGGCATCCGTGACCACCACCTGGGTATCGAAATCGACATGTTCCAGCAATCCGGCGGATTCGACAATGTTCTTGAGCTGGGCCTCGCCCCACGCGCCACGCACCTTGTTGTTGCGCAATGCGGCGGACAGGGAGCTGGTCTCCTTGTCCAAACGGGCCTGCTGGTCGTTGAGCCCCTTGAGTTGGGCTCCCAATGCGCCCATTTCCCTCTTGCGGCCCTCTTCGATCTGCGTGACCTTGTTCTGCAAGGTATCAAGATTTTTGGCCACTGGCGCAAGCGCCTCGAGCACCTTGCTCTGTTCTTTCAAACGTGCTTCCTGTTCAGCACGCTTGGCCTCGGCGTCCCGAGCATCCGCCTGACGCTTCCGTTCCGCCTCCGCAGCCGCACGCTCACGTTCCTGCTGAATGCGAATCTGCTCAGCCTGCTGCGCCTGGGCAAGTTGTGACTTGGCGAAAGCCAATTGCTGGTTCACGCCTTCAATCTGAGCCTGTGCGGCAGCATTGCGAGCACTGAGCTCAGCATTCTCGAATCGCGCATTCTCCAGCGAGGTCTTGGCCTCCTCCAGCTCCTCGCTTTTGACGCCTCGAGCCATCTCCTGACCCTTATGGCGCCCCAGCACGAAGCCGGCGAAGAGGCCAAGCCCTGCACCAACCACTAGCACGACGATGACGATAATCACGGTTCCTATTTGCTCAAACATGGTACCCAGTATGTCATCGATGGTGAATGACGGTAAATTTTTACCGAACTCGACGATTTCAAGCCGTTAAACGGACGCTCAGCAGCCCACATTGGACGCTTGGCCTTATCACAGTCGAGCATCAACCGTTATTATGCTGTGTCGTATCCGAGCGCCAGACGGCCTTTCATGATTTGCCAGCGCGCGTCATCATGCGGCAGAACTCGTCACGATTTGACGAGACGCGCAATGGCCGCGGAAGCCTCCGCAAGTTTTCCATCGGCCACCTCGCCGCCCTGGACCGACGCCTGCCGCACGCAATGGTTGAGATGATCGTCCAGCAGCAATAACGCCACGGATTTCAGCGCCGAATTCGACGCCGAAATCTGCGTCAGAATATCGATGCAGTATTTGTCATCCTCCACCATCTGCGTGACGGCGCGCACCTGCCCTTCGATACGGCGTAATCGTGCGATGACCTTGGCCTTGTCCTCGTCATAACCATGCATCGCAAACCCCCTGATACTTATCCGTCAGCTGAACACACCCCATTATATACCCTCTAGGGGTATAGGGTATACACTGTTGTTCAGTACATCAGGAGTGGGAAGGAACAGTTATGGAGTTCAGCATTTTCTCGACCATCGCGGCGCTGATAGTGGCGGCCGCATTGACATGGCTGGTCCTGCGATTCTTCTTCGGAACGCAGAAGGCAACGGCCGGGGCCATGGACGCTTCCGGCGAACGCCAATCCGCAACAATCACCGTCAAGGGCGGGTACTCCCCCGCCGTGGTGAGCATGCGTGCGGGTACGCCGATCACACTAGCCTTCGACCGGCAGGAGACCGGCGAATGCACCTCGCATGTGGTGTTTGCTGATCTGGGACTTGACGCCATGCTGCCGGGCAACGCCACCACCGACGTGGAACTGCCGGCGTTGCCGCCGGGCGAGTATCCGTTTGCGTGCGGCATGAATATGGTGCATGGGATGTTGAAGGTTGAGGGAGAGGACGGCTCGGATGAGAACACGCCCCTTCCTCATCCTGATGCTTCGTATACGGCACCTACCACCGTGGATGCGGCGGAGGCCGATCGGCGAGAGGCGGCTGAACGCGCCAATGAGATCAAGGCGCTGACGAAGCTGGTGATTGTGGGCGCAGTACTGACGTTGCCGGTATTCGCCGTCACCATGCTGCATATGGCCAATCCCACGCTGGTGCCGCATTGGATGGTGAACCCGTGGTTGCAGGCCATCCTGATCACGCCGGTGATGTTCTACTGCGGGCGTCCGATCCACACGGTCGGCTTCCCCGCGTTGGCGCATCACTCCCCCGACATGAACTCGCTGGTCTCACTGGGCACTTCGGCCGCCTACCTGTATTCGCTGGTGACCTGCATCGCCCCGTGGGTGTTCCCGGAAGGCTCGCGCGAACCGTATTTCGAATCGGTTGGCGTGGTCATCACCTTGGTGCTGGTCGGCCGCCTTCTGGAAACCAAGGCCCGCGAAGGCACCGGCAAGGCGGTGCAGTCGCTCATCAAACTGCGCCCGCGCACCGCGCACAAACTCAACGCCACTTCCGCAGACAATGTGGACGGCATCGAATGGCGCAATCCGGCGTATTTCACGGACACCGACATCGACGCCATCGCCACCGGCGACCTGCTGGTCATCAAGAACGGCGAGCGCGTGCCCACAGACGGCATCATCGTGGCCGGCGAGGCGCATATCGACGAATCGATGATCACCGGCGAATCCAAGCCGGTTTCCAAAACCGTCGGCGATCCGGTAACCGGGGCCACCGTGCTGCTCAAGGGCGACTGCGTGATGCGCGCCACCCAAGTCGGCGCGGACACGGTACTCTCGCAGATCGCGGCGATGGTGGCCCGCGCCCAGGCGACCAAGGCGCCGGTGCAGCAGCTGGCCGATAAGATCGCCCGGTATTTCGTGCCGGCGGTGATGATCATCGCCATCTGGACGTTCGCCATCTGGGTGTCACTGGGCCCGGTGCCGCAACTGGCGCATGCGCTGGTCACCGCGGTCAGCGTGCTGATCATCGCCTGCCCGTGCGCGCTGGGACTGGCCACGCCGCTGTCGGTGACGGTCTCACTGGGCTTGGGCGCCACCAACGGCGTGCTGGTCACCAGCGCCAAGGCGCTGGAACAGGCGCGTCGCATCGGCACCGTGGTGTTCGACAAGACCGGCACCATCACGCGCGGCGTGGTGGACGCGGCCGCCGACTGGGACAAGCCGAGCTACGAGCAGGACACAGTCAAGGAAGGCTCGCGCGAGGCCATCGCGGCGTTGCGCGCACGCGGCATCCGCACGGTGATGCTATCGGGCGACAAGGCCGAGGTAGCCGGGCGCATCGCCCGCGAAGTCGGCATCGACACGGTGATCTGCGAGGTCAAGCCGGACGGCAAGGCCTACTGGATCGCCAAACTGCAGCGCGAACGCGACGAGGCCGCCGCCAAGTCCGCGGATGGCGCCTCCCGCACGGCCGCGCAATCCCGCACTCTGATTGCGATGGTGGGCGACGGCATCAACGACGCCCCCGCGCTGGCCCAGGCGGATCTCGGCATCGCCATCGGCACCGGCACGGACGTGGCGATGCAGTCGGCGGACGTGACCTTGATGAGCGGCGACTTGCGCGGCGTCATCAAGACCATCAACCTGTCCAACGCCACGATGCGCAACATCCGCGAGAATCTGGGGTGGGCGTTCGGCTACAACGTCATCGGCATTCCGGTGGCCGCCGGCGCACTCTACCCGTTCACCGGCTGGCTGTTGAGCCCGATGATCGCGGGTCTGGCGATGGCGTTGAGCTCGGTGTGCCTGGTGCTGAACGCGAACAGGCTGCATGGGGCGAATATCAACGTGGGTGCTGCCGATAGCACCGCTGGCTCGGGCAACAGCACGGCGGATATCGAATCAGCCGGATCGGCCGAATCAGCCAACGCCGCCAACATCACCGGCTCCACCACATCCAACGCGCCTCACGAGCCGACCATCATCATCGACGATCGCACCACGCTGAATCCAACCAATCACGTATCCGACCAATCCAATAATCCAACCAACAAGGAGAACACTATGGATATGGGAATGCACATGCACCACGTCACCCCGACCGACGGCGAAACCGCCACCGACCCGGTGTGCGGCATGACCGTGGCGGTGAATGCCGACGCGATCACGCGCGAGTATGAGGGCAAGCCCTATTACTTCTGCGGCGAACACTGCGCCACGAACTTCATGAAGGCCCCGCAGGTGTTCCTGGAGCAGTAGTCTCTGCGTTTACCTGATTCAACGACAATGGCCTCCGCCCAAAACGAGCGGAGGCCATTTGCGTGCATGAATCAATCAACGAATCAGCTGGCGAAGAAGAACACGTACAGCCAGACACCGATAATGGCACCGACAATCGGGGCCACAACCGGGATCCAGGCTTCGCCCCAGCGGGACGTACCCTTGTTCGGAATCGGCAGGATGGCGTGCAGCAGTCGCGGCATGAGATCACGGGCCGGGTTCAGGCCAGGGCCGGTCGGGCCACCCATGGAGGTCACGAGGCCCCACACAATGAAGCCGACCACGATGGAGGATGCGGCGTCGTCGGCCTTGCCCCACGGCAGCGTCAGGCAGCACAGTGCGCCGAACACCAGCACGAGCGTGCCGAACATCTCGTTGAGGAAGTAGTTGACCTTCTTGTTGTCCGCGTCAGTGGTGCAGAAGGTGCCCAGAATCGCCTCGGCGTCCTCGGTCTCCTGGTAGTGCGGGTAGTAAGTGATGTAGACGATGAGCTGGCCAAGCAGGGCGCCGAGCAGCTGGGCGACGATATACGGCAGCACTTCATTCCAGGGGAACAGGCCGTTGATGGCCTGAGCAAGGGTCATGGCCGGGTTGATATGAGCGCCGGATACGCCACCGAACATGAGCACCGGGAACATGACGCCGAAGCCATAGCCCATGGCGATGTTCAGCCAGCCGGCGTGGTGGCCCTTGGTGTTCTTGAGCTCGACGTTGGCCACGGAGCCGTTGCCGAAGATCATCAGAATGGCGGTGCCGAAGAACTCGGCGGCCAGCTTGGTAAAGAGAGGATAATCCACTGCTTCTTCTTTTCTCTTCGCCGCGCAACAGGCATGGCTGACTGTTCACGGCATTCTGTGTGATTGGAAATCCGTTCGCGGAGCCGGCGACGCGATTTACGCTGGGCGCGAAAGCAAACGTGGCGATTGTACACTTTGCCCCACGACGAAATGCCGGCAGGATGCGATGTCGAATGTCCAGCCGAATGCAATGCCCAGAAAGCCACCGGAATCAGCCGAAGCGACCTCGAATCTCAGTGGTTGCGAGATACGGGCTTCACCTCTTTTATTGTTCTTCGGCGGATCGTATTCCGAGTCGTCCACAACGGACGGCATTTCGGCTTTTGGCGACGCAGCGTCACATCAGCGGAGCCGCGAAGCCGCCCACATACGTCTGGCCGGGAGCCGCCTGAGCGACGGGAGTTACAGCCGGAGCGGCAGTCATCCATTGCATCGCGTCTTTTCGCTGGGCATTCAGCGCGCGTTCCGCGTTGGCGATCTGGTCAGGGACGATTCGCCGGCCAAGCATGGCCATGCGGCTGCGTGGCTGACCGTCATCTGACAGATAAGCGCCGGGTTCCGCGACTTCGCCGAATGCGATGACCTTCGCGCCTTTGACGAATATGTCCGGATAGTCATTCATCTTCTTGGCGATTCCGTCGGCGGCTGGGCCGTAGAAGCTGACATCGACCGTGGTCTTGCGGCCGTCGAGCCATTGCTGCGATTGCCGGTCGAAGTATCGTTCGTTGTGGACGACTCGGAATACGATTCGCGCCTGTTTCTCGCTATTGGCCTGCCGGTATTTCGGTTCCGACGCGAGATTGCCTTCGAGGACGTTCGTTGGTTTGCTTGCCGTCATGATTCTTCCTTCCGTGGTCGCCGCGCATGACGGCTTCCATGATGGACCGCGATCAGGGAAGGAAGTGTTTGAACCGGGATCTCCGTGAATGTTTTTTCATGTCCCAGGAAACGGAATCGCACGCCCGACGACGACTTGAAAACTTGCGTCCGGACGGATAATTTTTTATTAGACATATTGTCTAATTATGTTTTCGGGAGGGGAAATCCTCGATACCTTTCCAAGGAGGAACGATGCCCATTTTCTACCCTGTACGCGCGCATATGACAAGGTGCCGCATCCGATAATATAGCTGTATATCGAATACGGCACCTTCAGCGCAATCCGTCAGCGACGGACGAAGTGCACGACCTGCGGCCCCGCCACTTCCGAGGCCGGAACATCGGCGGTCAGCACGTCGCCGTCGGCGTCCACGGCGACTGCGGATCCGCCAAGCGTCACGGCGGAATCCGCGTCCACAGCATCGGCGGCGATGCGCAGCGGAACCCTGCCCGCAGCATCGACGACGGCATAGACGCTCTTGCCGTCTCCGGTCCAACGAACCCATGGCTCGCCGTCCCCCTCTCCGGAAGGCGAGGCTCCCGGCACCGGTTCGACATCATGGATACTCGGCGAGTTCACGTCCATCCAGTCGGCCATGCCCTCGAGGCACTGACGCTGCAGTTCGG
>NZ_VULV01000011.1:0-95735 GCF_009696495.1 Bifidobacterium sp. WCA-178-WT-4B
CCGTGGACTTGTCCCGGCCGATCCTCTCCGCGGTCCGCCGAATGCTCAGATGCTGTTCGCAATGCAGCTTCTCGATCAGGATCCTCTCCTCGGACGACAGGTGCGAATACTGTTGACCCATGAGTGCAACACCTTCTTAAGTTAGAAACTTCGAACACTTCCAACCCTAGACAAGGTGTTGCACTTCTATTTAGAACCCGGGCTGGGCTGTAATCATCATCGATTGCTGTATGATGAGCAGACATGCCCGCAACAGTTTTGATATTGCGATTTCCGGTGTGCTTCTGCTGCTCATCGCGGTTCTCGTGATGTTCACCTGCTTGGTTTGGGTAGTGCGCGCGAATTACGCGGAACGTTCCGTCTGGATTGTCCGCACGACGTTGGCGATGATTGTGGCACGCCCGTTGTGCAGCCTTCTGCAGGTTGGACTGCTGATTCTTACCGTGCTTGTATGGGTGCAATGGCCTGGAATTCTCATGGTGTTCGGCTTGTCGCTGCCGATGTTCTGCACAGCCTGGATTGTTTATTCATTCGGCCGTCTGCCTGGAATGGACATTCATGACCGCATGGAACAGAGCGCGGGCCACGCCCGAAACCAGACATCGTGACATGTTCGCAAAAAGGGGGGTGTAAAATGGTGCAGTCGTCAGTAAGTCAACGAGTGAACAGGTCCAAACGATTGGTATCCATCAAAGACATAGCTAAGGAAGCGGGTGTTTCCGTATGCACTGTGTCTTTGGTTATGAACAACAAGGATCACAATCGCGTCAGCAAGGCGGTTGCGCAGAAAATCCGTGCGACTGCCAAGAACATGGGGTACAAGCCCAATTCTGTGGCGCGCACCCTACGTACCAGCAAATCCAATACTCTGGGATTTGTGACCGATGAGATCGCCACGACCCCGTACGCGAGCAAGGTACTCGAAGGTGCGCAGGATGCCGCGAGCAAGCTCGGATACATACTGCTTACCACGAACACCAATAATGACGCTGAACTCGAGAACCAAGAAATATCCGCCCTGCTCCGATACAACGTGGATGGCTTCCTATACGCCATGATGTTCCACCGCAAAGTGGACATTCCCGAAGTCTTGGAAGGCAGCCCGACCGTGGTGGTGGACAGTGAGGATGCAGCGGGGCGAGTTCCCTCGGTCTACCCCGATGATGAACTGGCGGGGTATGACGCCACCGACCGTCTGATCAAAGCTGGATGCAGACGCATTGTCTACTACGGTTCCGCAACCCCCATCGTCGCGCAAGGTCAACGTCTGACTGGTTACCGACGTGCGCTTGCGGAAGCGGGCATTCCATTCGATGACGCTTTGGTCGTCAATGTATTGGAGACGACCAACGCTGCTGCTGAGGCGGCGCGGGTATTCGACGAAATCAAGCCGGACGGCATCTTCTGTTTCAACGATGTGCGCGCCACCTTCATCTACGAAGCCGCACGCGAACGCGGAGTGCGCATCGGAACCGACGTGTCGGTGATTAGCATCGACAATCAGCCGTTCATCACTAATGTGATTAAACCATCACTGACTACGCTGGAACTGCCCCATTATGAGATGGGTTTTGAAGCGGTTCGGCAACTTGTCGCCATACTTGACGGCGACAAGGCCGTAGCTGATCTTGAGTCCGATCGTGGCATGGCGGTGCAGAGGCAACGTGATGGCAGCAAAACAGCATTGCGCTGCCGCATCATCGAACGCGATTCCATCGTGTTGTGACGGGTGTTCCCCTTTTTCATATTTAGTTTTCCGATTATCAGTTTTTCAATGCGTAGCCACGTGATATCTGATCATGTGGCGCTGTGGAGGAAATTATTATGCCTGACAACTATTCCGTTGCCATCGAAACCGGCGGCTACCGCTTGCTGGAATTGTTCGCCGAAAGATGCGGCGATGACGCTGCCGTCACCATTACAGACGGGGACGGCCATCAAATCGCCAGCCATGTCATGCCGGTGGCCGAGCGTCGCCACCGTTTCTTGATTCCGGTGCCGACAAACGTGTGTCTCACGGTGAGAGCGCGCCAACTGACCGTGCGGTTCGCCTACTTGTCCGAGTGTGAGAATCTTCTTGATGAAGGCGTGCGTTTCATCAGCATGAATCCGTACGACAATGAATGGGATACGCAGCCGACGCTGGATCAGATCTATGATCGTTTCGCTCGCCCTGCGGCGCATTTCGAGCCATTCGCTCGCTGGATGAATGATCCTAACGGCCTGTGTCGTTTCCAAGGACGCTACCATCTGTTCTACCAATTCAATCCGTATGGTTTTGGCTGGGACAATATGCACTGGGGCCATGCAGTGAGCCGCGATCTGGTGCATTGGACGCATCTGCCAATCTTCCTCGAACCGCAGACGGAGCTGCATATCGACGAACGCATCGTTGGCGGCGCGTTCTCCGGATCCGCGGTGACGGTGGATGCGTGTGACAATCCCTGCAAGGGTGATGATGCGGCCGCTATTCGCCTGTATCTAACCCGGCACCTGGAGACTCGCGGAGACGAATCGTCTGTTACTGAATACCAGACCACCTGCTTGTGTGAGGATGGCGTGCATGTGAGTGTCGAATCTCCAGTCGCGTTGCGCGTTAACGATGGTTTTGGCTTCGATTTCCGTGATCCGAAGGTGGAAACCGGCATGGGCGGCGAGGCGATCGATCCGGAACGCGCTTACATGGTGACCGCCACGAATCTGCCGGTCGCCGAATTCGATACTGATGCTGTGTCCTCCGCGGCGCCTGGCATCAGCGTACAGGGTACAGACGGCTGGTTTACGTGCGGTCCGCAAGGCATGCCCGGCACCGACAAGCCCAATATGGATACGGTGCCTGCCATGGCGCTCTTCTCCGCGAAGAAACCGCTCAAGCGCAACGTGACGTGGCAGTATGAAGGACCGGTGCTCGCCGACTTCGGCCACCAGCTGTCACGTACCTACGAATGTCCTGACCTGTTCCAGCTCGACGGCAAGACGGTCGCCATCGGAGCTTTGATGCACTACCGTGACAAGCAAGGTCGTTTCCAGCAGGTGCGTTGGTATGTTGGTGATCTCAAGGACACCGCCGATGGCCCACGTTTGCAGGTAGGGAACAGCGATTGGTGCGATTTCGGTACCGGCTACTACGCGACACAAAGCTTTGCTGCCGACGACGGGCGTCGTATCGTGTTCGGCTGGTATACCGACTTTCCCGCGATGCGTGTGGAAAAGCCGTGCATCGCTAACGGCATGATGTCGCTGCCACGTGAACTGCACGTGCGTGACGGCCGCTTGACCAGCCGTCCTGTCAAGGAAGTGTACGAGCAGCTGCTAGGCGATCGTTTGGAAGCGCATGCAGACGAAAACGGGACCTTCTTTATTGTGCCGAACAACGCGTATTACACGGACATGCATCTGGCTGACGATGACGATTTCACAATGCTCATCGCGACTGGTACCAATTCCGCCAATGGTAATTCGATGGAATTGCAGCTGCAGCGTCGCGACGGCGTGATCCGACTGGTCACGAAGGGAACAGTCGTGGACGACATCGATTTCGATAGCGGCATCGCCGATGTGCGTCGCGTCGAAATCTTCTTCGACCGTAATGTGGTGGAAGTCTTCCTTAACAACGGCGAAGCGGCCGGCAGTATGCTGTTCCAAGGTGCGGACGGCGATGGCGAGTTCCGTTTTGTTGCTGACGGCAAGGTCGATTGCGTGGATGTGCGTGTGCTTGACGGCATCTGGCGGTGACATACAGCTGCTGCAGCGGTAGGTGGTAACCGGCAGTCATCTCAGTATGTAAGGCAAAACAGACGAAAGGCACGTGTTTTGGCACGTGCCTTCCCTATACTTGAGGGCACGTCCGGCAATTCGCCAAGACGGTAACTGGATATTCACACCTCACGTTTAGGGAGTTCCATGAACAAGGCAATCATCACCGTCGTCGGTCAGGATACTGTCGGCATCATCGCACGCGTCTGCACATACCTTTCCGAACATCAGGTCAACGTGCTTGACATTTCCCAGACCATCATCGACGGTTACTTCAACATGATGATGATTGTCGACTACGCCAACGCGGACAAGGACTTCGGCGCGATGGTCGGCAACCTTGAGGACCTCGGCGACGACATCGGCGTGCGCATCCGCTGCCAGCGTGAGGAAATCTTCACCAAGATGCACCGTATTTGAGGCGGCCCGCTCAGCAGGCCGCCGCACGCGAGGAGGTGGAAAGCCCGGTGGGCTTTCCGCTGACGGAGCCATCCTTATCCCTCTGATGAGGGTGACCGCCAAACTAGTCTTTAAATATCCTGTAAGGAACAAACCATGCTGAACATCATGGAGGTCCACGAGACCAATCAGATGATCGAGCAGGAGAAGCTCGACGTCCGCACCATCACCATGGGCATCTCGTTGCTCGACTGCGCCTCGGACGATGTCGACAAGACCTGCGACAACATCTACCGCAAGATCACTACCTATGCCAAGGACCTCGTTTCCACCGGCAAGGCCATCGAACGCGACTACGGCATCCCGATCGTCAACAAGCGCATCACCGTCACCCCGATCTCGCTGGTCGGTGCCAGCTCCTGCAAGACGAGCGAGGACTTCGTCAAGATCGCCCACGCGCTTGACAAGGCAGCCAAGGAAGTCGGCGTCGACCTGATCGGCGGCTACTCCGCACTCGTCTCCAAGTCCATGACCCCGGCCGAGGAGTTGCTCATCCGCTCCCTGCCGCAAGCCCTTTCCGAGACCGACATCGTCTGCTCGTCCGTGAACGTCGGCTCCACCAAGACCGGCATCGACATGAACGCGGTCGAACTGCTCGGCCACATCATCAAGGACGTTGCCGAGCGCACCGCCGACAACGACTCCTACGGCTGCGTCAAGTTCGTGGCCTTCTGCAACGTGCCTGACGACAATCCGTTCATGGCCGGCGGCTTCCACGGCGTCACCGAGGGCGACGCCGTGATCAACGTGGGCGTTTCCGGTCCGGGTGTCGTCTCCCGCGCATTGGATGCGGCCAAGGGCAAGGACTTCGAGTTCCTGTGCGAAACCATCAAGCGCACCGCGTTCAAGATCACGCGCGTCGGCCAGCTGGTGGCACAGGAGGCATCCCGTCGCCTTGGCATTCCATTCGGCATCATCGACCTTTCCCTCGCGCCGACCCCGGCCGTAGGCGACTCCGTCGGCGAAGTGCTTGAGAAGATCGGCCTCGAACAGGTTGGCGCACCGGGCACTACCGCGGCGCTCGCCATGCTCAACGACCAGGTGAAGAAGGGCGGCATTATGGCGTCCTCCTACGTCGGCGGACTTTCCGGCGCGTTCATCCCTGTCTCCGAAGACAAGAACATGATCGACGCGGCTTCTTCCGGTTGCCTGACCCTCGAGAAGCTTGAGGCCATGACCTGCGTGTGCTCCGTCGGCCTCGACATGATTGCCATTCCGGGAGACACCACCGCAGCCACCATTTCCGGCATCATCGCCGACGAGGCCGCGATCGGCATGGTCAACCAGAAGACCACCGCCGTGCGCGTGATTCCGGTGGAAGGCAAAGGCGTAGGGGAGATGGCCAACTTCGGCGGCCTGATGGGCTATGCGCCGATCATTCCGGTGAACCAGACCAGCTGCGAGGCTTTCGTGACCCGTGGCGGCCGTATTCCGGCACCGATTCACTCTTTCAAGAACTAGAGCATTCTGCGCATTAGTACATTGCTTCGGTCCCTCCGCAGAGGGACCGTTGTGTTTGCATATGGATGTGAGATGCGAGCTTGGCGGGGGAGTGCGGATTTTGGGCATGCGGATTGTGGGGAGTATGTGGGTTTCGGGTACACGGCTGCTCGCGTGTATCGGTGAGTGCGGATTCACAGGAAACTCGCAGAAAAACATGGTGGTTCCTGAAGGTTAGAGAGGTTAACTATGTCTCAGCTGCAAAAGCCCCGAACCGCAAGGTTTCCGATAATTGAATTCCTTCTTCTCTTCTCTTCTCTTCTCTTCTCTCTCTAAGCCTGGAGGTTTCTGCCTTCGGGCTTTTTGTTACCTTTTTCCGGAAGGTCGGGGATGAACACCGCGTTGTCAAGCATCCGCTGCGTTCACTGCTTCCGTACCGGAAGGAAGTCGTGCTTGGTACGCTCGCCATGGGCATCACCTACACGTTGTTCTACGTGCTTAGTACTTGGTCGTTGAGCTATGGCGTTCAGCTTCTTCACTCCGGCGCTGCTGGTGCACAGTGTGCCGCGTGTGATGATCTTCCTGTGCGTCGGCTTTGTCATCATGGGTGGCCTGTTCGGACCGTGCGGCGCCTACCTGCCTGAGCTGTTCCCGACCCATGTGCGCTACTCCGGCACCGGTCTGAGCTACAACCTTGCTGCAATCTTCGGCGGAGCTTTCGCTCCGACCATCGCCGAATTTTACGGGCAGCCTTCAGAAACGCCGCCCTTCGCCACATGGCAGCAAGCCTTTGACTACATAGCCAAACGAGAACGGGAATCCAGTACACCGATGGTATTGGTATTCGACGAGTTTCCTTATGCAGCACTCGCCAACAACTCCCTTCCCTCGGTCCTCCAGATCGCCATCGACCATGATCTCAAACGAACCAATGTGATGCTGATTGTTTCCGGCAGCAACGAAGGATTCATGGAAAGCAAGGTGCTTGGCTCCAAAAGTCCCTTATTCGGCAGATGCACCGCGCAAATCCGGCTGCAGCCACTCAACTATCTGGAAGTCGCGAAATTCTTGCCGAACACCCCGCCGATTGAGCAGGTAGACTATTACGCTACCTTTGGCGGCATGCCATATTATCTGAGCCAACTTGACAAATCGGCCGGCTACCAGTCCAACGTCATCAACCTCTGCTTCGACAAACTCGGCACACTGTACGAGGAACCGATGATGCTGTTGCGCGAGGAGTTGCGCGAGCCTGCAATCTATTTTTCGGTGATGCAGGCCATTGCAAACGGCGAATCGACGCCCAAGGTAATCGCGGAGCATTCCGGAGTCGAGCACGGCAATGTTAACCTGTACCTGCAAACACTCAATAACCTCGGCCTTGTCGGAAAGCGAGTGCCGTTCAGTGAAAAACCGGAGCGCTCGCGCCGCGGCATGTACATCATCAAAGACCCCTTCTTCGCATACTGGTTCCGCTTCGTAGGCCCCCAACATGGGAGCCGTGGAACAGAATGCGGGCAGTATCGCAGCGCGTAGACTGGCTCTCGGCGAAGCGTTCGCCACCTATGTCGGTCAGCAATTCGAAGCGATTTGCGCCCAATGGCTGGCCTATGCCAACGCCGCTGGAAAACTTCCGTTCCTCGCCACCTCCTTCGGGAAATGGTGGGAACCAACCCGGCAAAACACGAACAGACCGACATCGACGTGATTGCAGCCGACGCCTCATTAAAAACCATATTGCTTGGCGAATGCAAATGGCGCAACAATCTTGACGAGACCGAGACCATCGAGTCCTTACGCGACCGTGTCGGATTGGTTCGTGGATTTGCCGCCACCCATTTGGCGGTATTCACCAAAAAACCGCTGAGCAAAGCCACACGAGCTAAATATCCCGAACTCATCGCCGAATCAGTCGATGAGCTGTATAGCACGTTGTAGCTGCTTACTTAGCAGCATGTGCTCGTCCGATTCCGGTTTACTTGGAAATGCTCTCCGGCGGATCGTCCGTGCAGCGACCCATCCAGCCAGACGAGACAGAGATGGACGAGTAGTCGTTCTTTTCCGCTTCGTTGCTGAATTCGGACTGTGGAACGTTGCATTGTTTGCGTTGTCCGAGGCTTGGTGCCCTCAGGTACGCCAAAACGTGGACGCAGCAATGAACAATTCCCCTATGACAACTAGCATGGGGAGACATTATTTGTAAAGCATAAAAGAAGGTCCATTCAAATGGAGAAGCTGAACGATATTAAAAGAGACTCCATATCAGTGAATTACTTTTTGAATACTGCTGCGTACAGCGGTCTCTTCTCCCTTCTTTCGGTTATTCTCACCGGCCAAGTTTCTGCGGCGTCATCGCTATATGTTGGACTGGCGCTCGGAATTTTATCTCTTTTTTCTAGAGGCAGTACTGTTTTTATAGGTAGCTTGATTGAGCGTTTCTCAACGGTATCCCTCACTGAGACCGGTTTCGGATTCATGGTTTTTTCACTTTTGCTGCTACAACCGACAATGGGTGGTTTTATCGGCTTCCTTTTTGCGGATTTGGCTTTGCTGGGACTCGGTCTTTCATTGGTTAATTTTGCCCTACGAGGGCATATCATCGCTACAGTAAAGGATAAAAAAATTCAGGCTTCTTTGTTTGCTTTAGTGACCATGGCAGCCAATCTTGGATCCGCGATTGGACCTCTGGGTTCGAATTACATATATAAGGCTTTCGGACAAACGCTCTTTATTGCAATCATCGTCGGACTCTATGCTTTTTCTGCTTTACTAGCTCCAATAGCGCTGACTCATCATGTCTTCATACGCAATGAGAAAAGCGGCGAGGAAAACACTTCCTCCATCGTGAAGACCATTACAGACTCGCTGAAAAGTCCCGGTACGGTTCTTGCCATCCTGGCAGTGTTCGTGGGCAGTATCATGAATGGTCAGCTTTTTGCCGGAATGGCATTGGAATTCCACTCGTTATCCGATAGTCCAGTCATAAGAGGATTGTTCTATTCCATTGATGCCATATCGGTCATAGCACTGCAAATGCCGGTAAGTAAGATCATCTCGCGCAATATGACCAAAGAACATAATGCCACCTCATTCATAGTCAAAAGCCTGGGGATTTATGGAATTTCCTTCGCACTATTCGCCTGCGGAGTCTCGTCGTACTGGTGGATATGCATCATTTCCTTGGTTGTGTTCTCCATTGCAGAATGCATCTATGCGCCATTAATCAATATTGCTCTGGTAGAGGCACAGCCAGATAAGCCTTTGGTGGACATTCTGAACTATCGGCTGATAATTGCAGCCATTGGTGAATCGGCAGGCTCATTCCTTGGAGGTTGGATCGTTCCGGCACTACGTCCTGCAGGATTGACGGCTTGGTATTGGTGTGCACTGGCGTTAGTGGGAATAATGCCTGCAGTCGTCACTAATCAAATTAGAAAACGTGGACAAAGAATCATTCGTCGTTAAAGGGGAAGTCACATGCATCCACAAAGATTATTCATACTCGAGAAGATATTAACAAATGCCCTTAAACATCCCAATAGTGAGGCTGTTAAGGATAGAAATGGAACTTTTACATACTCGCAATTAGTTGAACAAGCCAAACGTATATCAACACAAATAGAAGAGCAGCATCTTTGTGGCTCGGTGATAAATGTAGATGTCGGTAGATGTAAAGAACGAGTGGTCGTTCTACTGGGAATTTTAATGTCCGGATCATTCTATCTCCCATTAGAAGAAGAATGGCCTGGAAAGCGTAAACAAGTAGTCTGCAACCAAGCGCATATCAGTGCAAGTGCGAAACTAACCGAAAACTCTACTCTTCGAATAGTTCCGCAGCTCAATGATGGAAACCACCCTAAAAAAGACCCTGTGCCTTCGGGTGGTGGATATCTTATTTTTACTTCAGGGTCAACAGGAACTCCCAAAGGCGTTGTTATTGCCGCATCTTCATTGGATTACGTGCTTAAAAATAGTATTGAACGTTTTAATGTGTCCAATAGCACAAAATTATTAGCCGTAGCATCTCCTGCATTCGATTTCTCTATTTTCGAGCTGCTACTACCTCTTGTAGCTGGCGGCACTGTTTGCATCGCCGACAAATCAATACCCAAAAATCCGGATTATTTTGAGCAGATTAGTAAAAAATGGCAGATTAATTGTTTCACCGGAACACCAACTATGTTTACGATGATGACAATGGGAGGTTGGATACCACAAACGAACGCCACTCTGATATTAGGTGGCGAAAATGTGTCAAATCTTCTACTCAAAAACTTAAGCACAGCCAATCAAATATGGAATATTTACGGCCCTACCGAGACCACTATCTATTGTCTTTCAAAAAAGCTAAAACTAGGTGAAGAAATCACATTAGGCAAACCACTCCCCGGAACCAAAGTCTGGGTGCAAACAACGAAAAAGAATGAGCGCACTGGTGAGCTGTATGTTGTGGGTCCTAGCGTTGGATTTGGTTATATAAATAATATCGAATTAACAAAAAGTAATTTTTTTACTGATAGCTCTACTGGCTTTCAAGGTTATAGAACAGGCGACCTCGTATCGCTGACATCTGCTGGAGAGATGTCTTTCATCGGGCGAGCTGACAATCAGATAAAAATCCATGGCTACAGAATTGAGACAGAAGAAGTTGAAAACCATATAAACGCTTTTCTGGGTGGTCATGAATCCTGTGTGAGCGCGATTAAGTCAGAATCCGAAACCCGACTTGTAGCTTTCTTGCCTAAAAACGCTCTCCAATCTCCGATTGATAGTATCGACGCTCTCAGAAATCGCTTAAAGCTTGTGCTGCCAAACTACGCAATTCCCTCAAATATTTTACTACTGGACGAACTGCCAATTAACAGTAATGGAAAGATCAATAGAGTTTTGCTTAAAAACAATTATTTGGAAAAAGTGAACATAAGTAATAGAAATAATAAACTTGCACAGTTGCGAGAATTGAAAAAACCTACAATGACTCAGTTTCTATCTAATTTATTGGATGAAGAGATTGGTGACGATGACAATCTTTTTGCCCATGGAATGAATAGTCTTAAAGTTGTACAGTTTGTTTCGAGGATGCGTCGCCTGGGACAATTCCTAAATGTACGAGATGTTTATCAAAACCCTACTGTAAATCAGCTGAAGAAAATCATTATTGAAACAGATAACGTATTTATCGCACCTAAAACCTGCATACTTGGTCGGAAGGAGTTCAGAGTTCTTCCATCTCAAAGACGATTTCTGAGCCACAATATAACTGCTTCACATAGCTTTGTGGAAAGTGTCGCAGCTAGCGTTCAAGCGAATACAATGATTGATTTGCAAGTTTGCGCTGAAATGCTGGTAAAAAAGTTCCCTGAAATTTCATATGGGTTATCTTTCAAAGGTCGAGAACAACATCCGCATCTCGTCAAGATTGATGAGCCTATTATGGTTAAAACTATTAAGCTTAGCCCAACTGATGATATCCAGTCAAAGATCGATGAGACTCTTGAAACGTCAGCTTCAAATTTAAACATCAAGAACGGCCCCATTGCCGTGCTCCATTATTTCACTAAGCGCGATACTCATTTATTAGTGCTAGTTATCCATCACTGGGCATGCGATGCATTGACTATTCATGAATACGGGTCTGCATTAAAAGAGTTAGCAGAAACAAAAAGAGCAGGAATCGGCATATCTGAACCGGTAGAAGAGATTCCCGGATTCCTGCAGTATGCTGGGTTCTTGGAGGATTTTTATAACTCAGACAAAGGAAGAAAAAAGATAGAGCAACTTCCTGATATTAAAAGACACGACAGTCTCTCTGCTTCTTGGTATCGCGAAAGCAACGGAAGTAATCCTGAAATTTTACCACCACTATATATTAGAGATCACTCTATTCGTTTGTTGCAAGAAAGAGATGATGGACAATATGGATTATTAGATAAGCTATCCTTAGCGGCGTTGACTAATGCAGCTTCAGAATGCCTCAACCTCGACAACATTGTTGTCGACGTAACTCGAAATGGGCGCGAACAAGCTGACTGTCCTGTTCTTCCTTCAATGACAGGGTGGATTAGCAGCTCAGTTCCATTTTTCCACAAACACTGCAGATTTAATTCAGTCGATGAAGAGCTGCTTGCCCTTAATACAGAGTATGAAGAAATGTTGCAGCAAGAGACTGCTTGGAACTCATTCCGTTCAAACTCTCCTCATGTATATCCAGAAGCTTGCCCCACATTCTTTCTGAACGTAACGCGCTCTTCCCATAAGAACGAAGCATCTCCACTTTCAACAAGCTTAATCCGAGGAAGCACGTATCCGTATTCATATGGTTATCCAATTGAAGTGAGGATACAATATTTTAATGATGAGGCCAAAGTTAGAATCTCGTATAACAACGCATATTTTAGCAAGGAGACGATAGAACAATTTTTAGATTTTTTTTAAGGAGCATATCCTTTTAGTATCTCATGTTTTAGCAAATGCACTAGAAAGGGAATAATATGAAAGTACTACTAATGCAACAACCCAAATCTTTCTCGAATTATCCAAAATGGATCGAAGAGGGCCAAGAACGTTTCGATTGTTTAGAAGTTATGGTCTTCACCTCGAACGATCGAGCCGCACACCATAGTTGGCCGAGCTCCGTCATCAAGGAAATCGAGGTTTCCGATTATTCCTCTGATAGCGCTACCGCAAAATTCTTTGATATTGTCAGGAAATTTAAACCAGATAGGATAGTTTCCAGCTCAGAGGAAGACGTACTGAGGGTTGCAGAGGCGAGAAGTTTATTTGGATTTCCCGGTTTACAGCATGAACTGGCGTTAAGCTGTCGAGATAAAGTCACGATGAAACAATCGGCCCTTGATGCCGGATTAAAGATTATTCCCTATACCACCTGCCAAGGCTTTGGAGATATTATTTCGGCGTTCGATCGTTGGGAGACGGTTGTTCTCAAACCTCGATGGGGCGCAGGGTCTGCAGGCATTACGATATTGCATTCGAAAGATGACCTGCCCGCTTTAGCTACCAAGCCGGAATTCATACGAAACGTGCATTCAAACCAGTATTACTTAGAGGAATATTGTTCCGGTTCCGTCTACCATGTGGATGTAGTCTATATCAATTCCGGTTCGATTCTGATCTCACCATCACGGTATCTTGTCCCGCCACTGGATTTCGAGAAACAAAACACCGGTTCCGTGATGTTGGATGAGAACGATGCCGACTACTCCGAGCTGCTCCGACTGACAAAGCAATTAATTGCATCTTTCAGCGATCAGACAATTCCGAATGTGATGCATATCGAATTCTATAAGAATGAAACCGGTGATTTCGTATTCGGGGAAATGGCGGCACGCAGAGGAGGCGGTCTCATCAAGCAGGAGCTGGCAGCCGCCTATGGCATAGACCAAAGCAAGGCCAACTTCCTATTGGAACTTGGTCTTGTCGATGCGGATGTGAATATTACGCGATCATCTCAGTATGGCATACTGCTGGAAACCGCCGGATTGAACTGGCCAAAGGAAAAAGAAATCCCGGATTGGGCGGTTTTGGAATCTGTGGGCAAGAAAAAAGGTATCGCTCATAACTCTGTTGATTCTGACAGGAAATTCCTTATTTCCGGCAATAATGAATCTGAGATTATTCAACGTTCTAATTATCTTATAAATAGTCAATATAATGAGTAAAATTAACTTTTTACAGAGGGGTAATTGTGACTAATTCTGCAGCAGGTTCTATATATGACGAATTATTATGTAGAATTGATAATTCTACTGAATCTAGACTCTTCCGTAAAATAGTGATACTAGTATCGCTAGGGATGTTGGAAGCCAGTATTGACGTCTATATGGGAAGTGCAGTAGCAGGTAGTCTGACTGCATCAAAATGGTAGACATCTCAAGAAACCAGCATGTTTCTTTCAGCGAACTTTTTAGGACTACTCATCGGTTCTCTAATTGCTGGCCTAATAGGAGACTGCAAAGGAAGAAAAGTAGCATATCAAATTAATTTGTTGCTTTTCGGTGGATTTACTGTACTCGGTGCTTTTTCTCCTAACATGGACATGCTGATAGTCTGCAGGTTCCTTGCGGGAATCGGTCTTGGCTCAGAAATAGTGACAGGGTTTGCTTTCATTAACGAATTTGCACCTGTAGCAAGACGGGGAAGGTGGTGTGGACTAGTCTCACTTGTCGCTAATTGCGGGTTGCCTACATCGATTCTTTTATCAGCTGTGATAATCCCAAACACTTCTTGGCGCGTAGTTTTCTTTGCCGTGGGCATATTGGCCATTGTGCTTTGGTTTTTTCGTAAGGACATTCCTGAATCACCCAGGTGGCTAATCAGCAAAGGACGGTATAGGGAAGCAGCTCTTATCGTGGAACAGTTGAGCAGTGCATCCACAGCAACAAATTATGGAAATAACGATAAGCTAAAAAGGACTGCGTTGCAGAATCCCGATCAACAGGATAATTTATTCGTTATGCTTACTGCAGGTGTTGTAGCAGCGGTTGCAGCAAACGTATGCTCCTACACTTTCACAACTTGGGTACCAACAATCTTAGTTTCAAAAGGAATTAGCTTATCGAGTTCACTTTTAACAAGTAGCTTAATGATGTTTGGGGCACCTTTTGGCTGCTTAATGGCCCTGCTTTTACTTGATAAAATAGGTCGAAAAAAAGATGATTGTATTGGCTTTTCTGATGACAGCGATTCTAGGAATAGCTTATGCAAAGCAAGCAACAACAATTTCAGCGATAATACTGGGGTTCTTTTTGGTATTGTTTTTGTATATACTTACTGCTGCTGTTACGGCTGTTTATGTTCCAGAATTATTTCCAACACGAATCCGTTTCCGCTGCGTCGGCATAGTAAACGCTGCGGCAAAATCAGGAAATGTTTTTATGCCACTGTTTATAGCTTTTCTCCTAGCAGAGAAACAAGAAGGACTGATATATGTAAGCATTAGTGGTTTAGCTATAGCCGCAATGGTAATTGTTATCTTCTTTGGCCCTGAAACCTCTCATCGTAAATTACGGTAAATGTTCAAAAATGATCTCATCTTACACAGATAATCCCTATAGCATAATTCATACAGGAAATATTACTACCATTTATACGTATGTGAAAAATCTTCCTAGATCACATGAGTTTGAAGCTGTCGAAGGAAAGAATGGCTATACCCAACGTTTCTACCAGCAGTCTCTAGACGCCCGAACTTGCGCTCGATATGCATTTAGCGAGTACAACATTACAAGAAGTGAGATTCTTTCTGACATATATGGAAAACCTGTTTGGCCGGAAGGGATAATCGGCAGTCTATCTCATTGCGAAGGGTGCGTGGGAGCAGCTATAGCTCATACCTATTATTATCGATCTATAGGAATCGATATCGAAGAAAATTTTTTTTTTACCAATAGAAATTATACATTTTTCTTTGTTTGATAATGAAATTAAAACTATCAGTAGGTTAAAAAATAGCAATCCTACTGTTGCTTGGGATAGACTATTCTTTTCTGCAAAAGAAGCAGTATACAAGGCAATCTCATACGCAGAAAATACTGCTATACCCTTTACGGATATAGAAATTTCTCTGTTACCTATTCGCAAATTTCGTCTGAAATCAATTAGAAGTTCTTACGGTACACCGGTAAATGGACCGATTCCTTCTGTCACTGGTGAATGGAGAATACTGCAAGACAAAGAGCATAGGAAACAGTTCATACTAACGACAGCATGCATGCATAACAACTCTCAAACAGCATGAACATCGATGAGATGCTAAATTGCAATGTTAGGGGCTTAAAAGCATATGATGCAATATTCTGTACATCATATATCTACAACTATCAGCAACTGAAGGATAAGAAGCTGCAGATGTTTTCTACGCAGTTTTGAAGTGATGAAAGCAAAGCCTGATAGGCATCTCCCACACCGTCCGCAGCCCCTTATCCACCGTCCATGAACACGTACATATAATCAGAATCTTAATAGTCTTGTGCACCATGACTCGATGGTTTTCATACTTCTCCAAATTAGTCGCTCAGAGGCCACGATGGCCGGCATCCGTTCGCTGCTCGGCAACTGGTATGTCAATCTGTTCATTGGATAGGTCGCAAAGTACTTGCCATCAGTGTTTTTCGGTGATCTTCTTGCGACGCCAGTAATGTTCAACCGCAGCGGCAAGCACGTCCTTGCGCCGCTCTCCTTCGGAGCCTTGCGAATGCGTTTCAGCATCTGCTCTTTTTGCTTATTTCCCCAAGTTAGGAGAGTAACAGTCTTCGAGGCACTTTGTGAGAATCACAAAAGTGTTAACATGTATAACACGTAAACGTTTGGGAGGTGGACTATGGCCACGGTTACTGCAGCATTAAGGATGCCTGTCGAATTGGCGGCTCGTTACGATTGTCTGGCGAAAGCGACTGGTCGTACGAAGACGTTTTACATGAACGAAGCCCTTACCGAATCGATCGATAGGTTGGAGTATGAATACGGCATTATGAAAAAGGTCGAGGATTGGCGTGCCGGCAGACTCGAGACCGTGACGCTCGACGAGCTGGAGGAAAGCCTTGGCTTGGAGGATTGAGATTGACAAGGGCGTCCAGCGTTCGATGAAGAAGCTGGATCGTAATGTTGCCAAGAGAATCATCGCAAAGCTTAGGGAAATTTCACAGTTGGAAGATCCGAGAAGCACCGGCAAGGCTCTTGCCGGTAATCTGGCAGGGCTGTGGCGTTACCGTGTCGGGGACTATCGTATCGTGTGCGATATAGAGGATGAGGTTCTGCTGATTCTTGTGATTGATGTCGCGCACAGGAGCAAGGTGTACAAGCGTTGCTGATTGCTGCACCAAGGTTCCGTTGGCTCTGCCGGTGAGAAACCAGCGGATGGGAGAAATTGCCGTGTTCGACCCTATCGGGTCTCGTTCGGCGGGGCTATGCATAAGCCCACTGGGCGCTTATGCATCACGCTCCGATTGCAATTATTGACCGGCTTGCGGCCGGACTGTCACTTTTCCTCGTTCAGGCCTATCGGCCTTCACTTGGCGGAGCTACTCGGAAGCGCACTGCGCTTCCTCCTCACGCTCCGTCCTGCAATTGTGGTCTCGCTGCGCGAGGCTCAGGGTTTCCTCTCTCACGCCTGTCGGTGTTCGTTCGGCGTCGCTACTCGTAGGCCCACCGGGCCTTCTCCTCACGCTCCGCCCTTGAAATTCAGTTGGCGCCAGGCTTCGTAGATGGCGATGGACGCGCAATTGGTGAGGTTCAGGGAACGCAAGGACGGGCGCATGGGCAGTCGCACCTGCTCGGCCACATGCGGGCCTTCCATGATGTCCATCGGGTCGGGGATGTCGCCGGGTTCGGGGCCGAACAGCAGGATGTCGGTCGGCTTGTATTCCACTTCGGTGTACAGCTTGGTGGCATGTGCGGTGAACGCGATGATGCGCGAATTGGGCATGGACTCCACCAGGTTGTCGAAATTCGGATGCAGCACCACGTGGGCCATGTCGTGGTAGTCGAGGCCTGCTCGGCGCAGCTTGGTGTCGCGCAGGTTGAAACCCAACGGCTCCACCAAATGCAGGATGGTGCCGGTCACCGCGCACAGGCGGATGGCCGAGCCGGTGTTGCCGGGAATACGCGGTGAGTAGTAGCACAGGTGCGGTGTTACGGTTTCGGTGGTGGCGGCCTTTTCAGCCGAGAGCATCGCGTCCACCACGGAGATGGGGTTGCCATGCGCGTCGGTTACGAGTTCGTCCGGTCCGTAATTCGATTTACGGTACCCGTACTCGAACATCGTCTCGACTTTTGTTTCGGGATTCTGCGCGTTCTGCGAATTCTGTTCTGCCTCGTTCGTCATAGCTGCTAAGAATAAGAACGATGAACGACACAGCAATTTCTTTACGGCTCGGCGCATGGTGGGAGGCCAATGCGCGTGACTTGCCATGGCGCTTCGGACGGGCCACGCCGTGGGGCGTGCTGGTCAGTGAGGTGATGAGCCAGCAGACGCAGATGAGTCGTGTGGTGCCGTATTGGAACGATTGGATGGCACGCTGGCCTGACGCCCGTGCTCTTGCCGCAGCACCTAAAGCCGATGTGATCACCGCATGGGGCCGGCTTGGCTATCCTCGCCGTGCGCTGCGATTGCAGGAATGCGCCCGCGTGGTGGCGGAAGAATATGGCGATGAGCTGCCTCGCACCTACGACGAGCTCGTCGCTCTGCCCGGTATCGGCGACTACACCGCCTCCGCCGTGCTGAGCTTTGCATTCGGTGAGCGCATTGCGGTGATCGATACGAATATTCGCCGCGTGCTGAGCCGCGTATTCCTCGGCACCGAATCTCGCGGGGGAGCGGCGAGCCCGGCCGAACGCGCGCTCGCCAACCGCATGTTGCCCCAAGACAGGGTTTGTGGGGACGGTGCCGATTGCACGGACCATGCATATCGATCCGGCGAACACACTTTCCTGCAGCGCAGCGAACCTCCATCGGTCACGTGGAATCAGTCGGTGATGGAATTGGGCGCGGTGGTTTGCACAGCCAAGACGCCGTTATGCGAGATTTGCCCGATTGCGGATGATTGTGCATTTCTCAAAGCCGGCCGCCCCGGACTGGGGGAGCGCCGCACCCGCCCGCGGCAGCGATTCCAAGGCACGGATCGACAGGTGCGCGGTCTGGTGCTCGCCGCGCTGCGCGAGCTTCCCGCTGGAGTCGCGTTGCCCAGGGAAGCTGCCGACAAGCTTTGGAAGGACCAGATTCAGCTTGCCGCCTGCATCACCAGCCTTGACGATGATGGCCTAATCGAGATTCTGGACGGCGGCCTGCGACTACCCAACTGACATTGTGAAAAATGGTGGGCTCCCCAAGCGTGTATGGGTGTGGTGACCGTAGACTGGAAGAGTTATGGCAGTGCAGAGGAACACATCAGGCGCGAGAACGGCACGCGGAGCCGGTACCGGGGCCAATGGGCCATCCGGCGGGCCCGCCCGAAACGACCGTTCCGGCAAGCCGCGCAAGCGCAAGATCAGCAAAAAGCAGCAGGCCATCTATCGTCGTCGGCGTATCGTGGCCGGTACGGTGTTGCTGCTGATAATCGCGCTGATTGTATTCTGCGTGTACAGCCTTGGCCGGGGTATCGGTGCCGTGAACACGATGATTCACCATGACGAGGTGTATGCGATTTCCCGCGACGCCACGCCGGCGCCGAAGAAAGTCAGCAACGTCAAGGATTGCTCGGCCAGTGATGTGACATTGCAGCTTTCCGCGGCCTCCCAATCCGTGCCGGTAGGAGGATCGCTTGATTTCACCGCGACCATCGTGCACGAGGGGTCAGGCAACTGTTTGGTGGACGGGTCCGATTCCGGCCGTGTGCTCACCATTACTTCCGGTCAGGAAACGATTTACAAGTCCGATGTGTGTCCGGCGGATTCGCGTCTGCTGCTGATGGCTAAGGGTGATAAGGACGTTCAGAAGGTCACGTGGAATACCAATGCGAACGCCACGCTCACCGAATGCACGGATGAGTCGGGTTGGGCCAAGGTCAATGCGGGAACGTACGTGGCGCAGTTGAGTCTGAAGGATCATCCGAAGGTGAAGAGCGATCCGGTGACGTTTACGGTGGGGTAGGACCTGCGGTTGGTGTTTGGACGCTGGGTCTCTCCCTCAGTCTCGCTCCGCTCGACAGCTCCCTCGTCAGCGGGAGCTAAAAATGTCCTCGCATATCAGTATTCTTTTGACTTTGCATGAGGTGTGTCATATTGCGGGCATGCCGTCGACAATGAAGCGTCCGCATAGGCATATGGTGGCCATGCCGGCGCTCCCAGGGGAATTACCACATATTAGCGAGCGATAAGGAACGTCCATTGGCTACTGAGTCTACGACGAACACCACCACCATCATCGCACGCGCCGACCAGCATGACATTGATCTGCACAAGGCGTCGGATCGCGTGAACTTCGGTTCCATCAAGGAACCCATCGATGTGCCCTACCTGCTGGGCGTACAGACCGACAGCTTCGACTGGCTGATCGGCTCCGACCGCTGGAAGAAGCGCGTCGAAGAGGATGAGGCTAACGGCACCAACACCGTGGCCCACACCTCCGGTCTCGACGAGGTCTTCAACGAGATCTCCCCGATCGAGAACTTTGCACAGACCATGTCCCTGACCTTCTCGGACCCGTACTTCGAGGAGCCGCGCCACACCGTGCAGGAGTGCAAGGAGAAGGATTACACCTACTCCGCTCCGCTGTACGTGAACGCCGAATTCGAGAACGGCGACACCGGCGAGATCAAGTCCCAGACCGTGTTTATGGGCGACTTCCCGCTGCAGACCCCGCACGGTACCTTCATCATCGGCGGCACCGAGCGAGTCATCGTCTCCCAGCTCGTGCGTTCCCCGGGCGTCTACTTCGACCGCCAGCAGGATCGCACCTCCGATAAGGAAGTCTTCGGCGCGAAGATCATCCCGAGCCGCGGTGCATGGCTCGAGTTCGAGATCGACAAGAAGGACCAGCCGCAGGTGCGCGTGGACCGCAAGCGCAAGCAGTCCGCCATCGTGTTCCTCATGGCCATCGGCATGACCAAGTCCGAGATCGCCCAGGCCTTCAAGGATTACCCGCTGGTGCTCGACGCCCTGGAGAAGGAAACCCTCGAAACCCAGGACGAGGCCCTCGTCGACCTCTACCGCAAGATTCGTCCGGCCGACACCCCGACCCCCGAGGCCGGCAAGAACCTGCTGGACTCCTTCTACTTCAACACCAAGCGCTACGATTTGGCCCGCGTCGGCCGCTACAAGATCAATCGCAAGCTGGGTGTCGAGGCCGATTTCAACGATCGTTCCCTCCACCAGGAAGACATCATCGCCACGATCAAGTACCTGGTGGCCCTGCACGACGGTGCGGCGACCTTCCCGGGCAAGCGCAACGGCGAAGACGTTGACCTGCGCGTGGACGTCGACGATATCGATCACTTCGGCAACCGCCGTATCCGCCAGGTCGGCGAGCTGATCCAGAACCAGCTGCGTACCGGTCTGAGCCGTATGGAGCGCGTGGTGCGCGAGCGTATGACCACTCAGGACGCCGAGGCCATCACCCCGCAGTCCCTGATCAACATCCGCCCGGTGAACGCCACCATCAAGGAGTTCTTCGGCACTTCCCAGCTCTCCCAGTTCATGGATCAGAACAACCCGCTGTCCGGTGTGACGAACAAGCGTCGTCTTTCCGCCCTGGGCCCCGGCGGTCTGTCCCGCGACCGCGCCTCCATGGAAGTGCGCGACGTGCACCCGTCCCACTTCGGCCGTATGTGCCCGATCGAGTCTCCTGAAGGCCCGAACATCGGTCTGATCGGCTCCCTGGCAACCTTCGGCCGCGTCAACCCGTTCGGCTTCATCGAGACCCCGTACCGCAAGGTCGTCAACGGCCATGTGACCGACGAGGTCGAGTACATGACCGCTGACCGCGATCTTGACCACGTCATCGCCCAGGCCAACCAGGAGCTCGACGAGAACGGCAACTTCGTCTCCAAGTCCGCCCTTGCCCGAGTCGGCGAGGAAGAGGCGGTCGATGTGCCGGTGAGCTCCGTGGATTACATGGACGTCTCCCCGCGTCAGATGGTCTCCCTCGGCGCCTCCCTGATCCCGTTCCTGGAGCATGATGAGGGCCACCGTGCACTGATGGGTACCAACATGCAGCGTCAGGCCGTGCCGCTGATCGAATCCGAGCGCCCGCTGGTGGGCACCGGCTCCGAATGGCGCGCCGCCAACGACTCCGGCGACGTCATCAAGTCCGAGAAGGACGGTGTGGTCACCTACGTGTCCGCCGACCTGATCCGCGTGATGAACGACGACGGCACCACCAGCTCCTACAAGCTGGCCAAGTTCCAGCGCTCCAACCAGACCACCTGCTACAACCAGCGCCCGATCATCCATGATGGCGAGCGTGTGGAGGCCGGTTCGGTGCTGGCCGATGGTCCTGCCATCCAGAAGGGCGACCTGGCCCTGGGCAAGAACCTGCTCATCGCCTTCATGCCGTGGAACGGCTACAACTACGAGGATGCTGTGATCATCTCCCAGCGCCTCGTGCAGGACGACACCCTCTCCTCCATCCACATCGAGGAGTACGAGATCGACGCCCGCGAAACCAAGCTGGGCGCCGAAGAGATCACCCGCGATCTGCCGAACGTCGGCGAGGACGCCGTGGCCAACCTCGACGAGCGCGGCATCATCCGCATCGGCGCCGAGGTCGAGGCCGGCGACATCCTGGTCGGTAAGGTCACCCCGAAGGGTGAGACCGAGCTGACCCCGGAGGAGCGCCTGCTGCGCGCCATCTTCGGCGAGAAGTCCCGCGAGGTGCGCGACACCTCCCTGCGTGTGCCCCACGGCGAGACCGGTACCGTCATCGGCGTCAAGGAGATCACCCGCGAGGATGCCGAGGAGGACGGTGACGAGCTGCCCAACGGCGTCAACCAGATGATCCGCGTCTACATCGCCCAGCACCGCAAGATCACCGTGGGCGACAAGCTCT
Organism: Bifidobacterium sp. WCA-178-WT-4B; assembly: GCF_009696495.1. Classification (NCBI taxonomy): domain Bacteria; kingdom Bacillati; phylum Actinomycetota; class Actinomycetes; order Bifidobacteriales; family Bifidobacteriaceae; genus Bifidobacterium; species Bifidobacterium sp. WCA-178-WT-4B. Next base: position 22,157 of record NZ_VULV01000011.1, read on the forward strand.
CCGGCCGCCACGGCAACAAGGGCTGCATCTCCCGCATCCTGCCGGAAGAGGACATGCCGTTCCTTGCCGACGGTACTCCGGTCGACATCATGTTGAACCCGCTGGGTGTGCCTTCCCGAATGAACCTCGGTCAGGTGCTCGAACTGCACCTTGGCTGGATCGCCCACTCCGGTTGGGATATCTCCCTTGACCCGAACATGGAAGCCGAGTGGAAGAAGCTGGTTCCGTCCGGTGCCGAGAAGGCCGAGCCGAACACCCCGGTCGCCACCCCGGTGTTCGACGGTGTCAAGCCCGAGGTCCTGAAGGGCCTGCTGTCCACCACGCTGCCGAATCGTGACGGCGACCGTCTGGTCGGCCCCGACGGCAAGGCCACCCTGTTCGATGGCCGTACCGGTGAGCCGTACACCAAGCCGATTTCCGTTGGCTACATGTACATGTTGAAGCTGCACCACCTGGTCGACGACAAGATTCACGCTCGTTCCACCGGCCCGTACTCCATGATCACCCAGCAGCCGCTCGGTGGTAAGGCCCAGTTCGGTGGCCAGCGCTTCGGCGAGATGGAGGTGTGGGCCCTTGAGGCCTACGGTGCCGCCTACACGCTGCACGAGATGATGACCACCAAGTCCGATGACGTCGACGGCCGCGTGCGCGTCTACGGTGCCATCGTCAAGGGCGATAACCTGCCGCCGGCAGGCATCCCTGAGTCGTTCAAGGTGCTCCTGAAGGAAATGCAGTCCCTGTCCCTGAACGTCGAAGTGCTCAACGCCGAAGGCGTGGCCATCGACATGAAGGATGAGGATGACGATCCGGCCAGCTCCGCTGACGACCTCGGCTTCAACATTGGCGCCCGCCCCGACGCGGCCGCCAAGGAAGACCAGAAGGCCGAAGAGCCCGAATACCAGTGATCCCTCGGGCTGCATGCGGTCAATACGCCGCGTGTAGCCCCGCCAACGTGAAATAGATAACGTACAGAGACCTTTCCGGTTTGCACTACCCCTCAGTCAGCCTTGGCTGACAGCTCCCCTGACAAGGGGAGCTTGGGAAGGTCTCAAGAACAGAAACGGATTAACAAGTGCTGGACGTCAACGCATTTGACAAGATTCGCATCGGCCTTGCCACCGCCGATGACATCCGTGGTTGGAGCCACGGTGAGGTCAAGAAGCCTGAAACCATCAACTACCGTACGCTGAAGCCTGAGAAGGACGGTCTGTTCGGCGAACAGATCTTCGGCCCGACCCGTGACTGGGAGTGCGCCTGCGGCAAGTACAAGCGCGTGCGTTTCAAGGGCATCGTCTGCGAGCGATGCGGTGTCGAAGTGACCCGCAGCCGCGTGCGCCGTGAGCGCATGGGCCACATCGAGCTCGCCGCCCCGGTGACGCACATCTGGTTCTTCAAGGGTGTGCCTTCCCGCCTCGGCTACCTGCTGAACGTCACCCCGAAGGATCTGGAGCGCGTGATCTACTTCGCCTCCTACATGGTCACCGAGGTGAACGAGGACGAGCGTCACAACGATCTGCCCGGCCTGCAGGACGAGTTCGATTCCGAGATCAAGCGCCTTGAGCAGCGCCGTGACTCCGACATCGAAGCCCGCGCCAAGAAGGTCGAAGAGGATCTCGCCGCCCTTGAGGAGGCCGGCGAGGCCAAGGGCCCGGCCCGCACCAAGCTGCGTAACGGTGCCGAGCGCGATATGGCCGCCATCCGCACCCGCTACAACGACCAGATCGCCCGTGTGGACGCCGTCTTCGACAAGTTCAAGAAGCTCAAGCCCGGCGACATGGTCGACGACGTGGACCTGTGGCGCGAGATGCAGGACCGCTACGGCGATTACTTCGACGGCTGCATGGGCGCCGAAGCCATCAAGAAGCGCCTGCAGTCCCTTGACCTGGAGACCATCTCCAAGGAACTGCGCGAGGAGATCAAGGACGCTTCCGAACAGCGTAAGACCAAGGCCCTGAAGCGTCTCAAGGTCGTCAACGCCTTCCTGACCACCGGCAACAAGCCGGAGGCCATGGTGCTCGACGTGATCCCGGTCATCCCGCCGGACCTGCGCCCGATGGTCCAGCTCGACGGTGGCCGCTTCGCCACCTCCGACCTCAACGACCTGTACCGCCGTGTGATCAACCGTAACAACCGTCTGAAGCGACTGATCGAGCTCGGCGCCCCTGAAATCATGCTCAACAACGAGAAGCGCATGCTTCAGGAAGCCGTCGACTCCCTGTTCGATAACGGCCGTCGTGGTCGCCCGGTCACCGGTGCCTCCAACCGTCCGCTGAAGTCCCTGTCCGACATGCTCAAGGGTAAGCAGGGTCGTTTCCGTCAGAACCTGCTCGGTAAGCGAGTCGACTACTCCGGCCGTTCCGTGATCGTGGTCGGCCCGTCCCTGCGCATGCACCAGTGTGGTCTGCCGAAGCCGATGGCCCTCGAGCTGTTCAAGCCGTTCGTCATCAAGCGCCTCGTGGACCTGAACTACGCGCAGAACATGAAGTCCGCCAAGCGTCTCGTGGACCGCGGCGACGCCGAAGTGTGGGGCGTGCTCGAGGAGGTCATCTCCGAGCACCCCGTGCTGCTCAACCGTGCACCTACGCTGCACCGTCTGGGCATCCAGGCGTTCGAGCCGATCCTGGTGGAAGGCAAGGCCATCCACCTGCCGCCGCTGGCCTGCGCCGCCTTCAACGCCGACTTCGATGGTGACCAGATGGCAGTCCACCTGCCCCTGTCCGCCGAGGCCCAGGCCGAGGCCCGCTCGCTGATGATGGCTTCCGACAACATCCTGAAGCCGGCTGACGGTCACACCGTGACCATGCCGTCCCAGGACATGATCCTCGGTCTGTACTACCTGTCCACCGTGCTGGAAGGCGCCAAGGGCCAGGGCCGCGTGTTTTCCTCGCTGGAAGAGGCCGAAATGGCCCTCGACCGCCACGAGATCGACATGCAGGCCAAGGTGCTCATCCGCCTGCCCGAGAGCTTCGTTCTGCCGAAGAACTGGGAGCCCGGCGAGGTCAAGGTGCTCGACCCGCGCGAAGGTGAGGACGAGGTCGTCGAGGAAGAGCGCTTCCACGACGGCACCGTGCTGTTCGCCACCTCCTACGGCCGCATCCTGTTCAACGAGACTCTGCCGACCGACTACCCGTTCGTCAACGAGCAGGTGGCCAAGGGCCGTCTGTCCAAGATTGTCGATGACATCGCCATGCGTTACTCCACCCAGCAGGTGGCCGCCACGCTGGATGCCCTGAAGGATCTTGGCTTCACCCGTGCACCGTGGTCCGGCGTGTCCTTCGCGTTCTCCGACGTGAACGAGCCGCCCGAGCGCGACGAGAAGATCGCCGAGTACGAGGCCAAGGCCGACAAGGTCAACGCCAACTACGAGATGGGTCTGTTGACCGAGGAAGCTCGTCGTCAGGAACTCATCGACCTGTGGACCGAGTGCACCGCCGAGGTGTCCAAGGAAGTCGAGGAGAAGTTCGACCCGACCTCCAACCTGGCCATCATCGTGCAGTCCGGTGCACGAGGCAACATGATGCAGATCAACCAGATCGCAGGTATGCGAGGCCTCGTGGCTAACCCGAAGGGTGAGATCATTCCTCGTCCTGTGAAGTCCAACTACCGCGACGGCCTGTCCGTGCTGGAGTACTTCATCTCCCAGCACGGCGCCCGCAAGGGTCTGGCCGATACCGCACTGCGTACCGCAGAATCCGGTTACCTGACCCGTCGTCTGGTCGACGTCTCCCAGGACGTCATCGTGCGCGAAGAGGACTGCGGCACCAAGGCCGGTCTGCCCATCCGTGTCGCCGAGCGCGACAACGACGGCAACCTGGTGCTCGTCAAGGCCGCCGATGGCGGTCCGTACTCCCGTCTGCTCGCCGCCGACGTCATCGACCCGGCCGACGGACAGACCGTGCTGTACAAGCGCGACGACGCCCTGTCCATGGACGTGCTCAACGACCTCGTGGCCCACGGTGTCGAGGAAGTCAAGTGCCGTTCCGTGCTGACCTGCGAGTCCAAGCGCGGCGTGTGCGCCAAGTGCTACGGCTGGTCCCTGGCCACCAACAAGCTGGTCGATGTCGGCGAGACCGTCGGTATCGTCGCCGCCCAGTCCATCGGTGAGCCTGGTACCCAGCTGACGCTGCGCTCCTTCCACTCCGGCGGTGTGGCCGCGGCATCCGATATCACCCAGGGTCTTCCCCGTGTCACCGAGCTTTTCGAGGCGCGTACCCCGAAGGGCGAGGCGCCGATCACCGAGTTCGCCGGCAGCATCAAGATCGTGGAGAACGATCGCGGTCGCCAGATCATCCTGACCCCGGACGCCGATTCCGGCGCGCCGAAGGAAGACGGCGTGATCAAGCCGATCACCTACCAGGTCTCCAAGCGCGTGCCGCTCAAGGTTGCCGACGGCGACCACATCAAGGTCGGCACCCAGCTGGTCGAAGGTTCCGTGGATCCGAAGAAGATCCTCACCATCCTCGGCAAGCGCGCCGCCCAGGTCAACATCGTGGAGGAAGTGCACACCGTGTACCGCTCCCAGGGCGTGGATATCCACGACAAGCACATCGAGGTCATCGTGCACCAGATGACCCGTCGCGTGACCATCATCGACTCCGGCGACACCGACCTGCTGCCCGGCGAGCTGGTGGACAACGCCCGCTTCCGCGAGATCAACCGCAACATCGTCAAGAACGGTGGCCGTCCGGCCGTCGGTCGTCCGGCGCTTATGGGCATCACCAAGGCGTCTCTGGCCACCGACTCCTGGCTGTCCGCCGCATCCTTCCAGGAGACCACCCGCGTGCTCACCGAAGCCGCGCTCTCCGAGAAGGTCGATGACCTCAAGGGCCTCAAGGAGAACGTCATCATCGGTAAGCTCATCCCGGCCGGTACGGGCCTCGCCCGCTACCGCAACGCCGTGGTCGAGCCCGACAAGGCCATCCGCGACACCATCTACCCGAACTTCGGTCTGGGCGGCGATGGCGATCTCGGCGACGCGACCTTCTCCGACGCCGACCTGTCCGACCTGAACTTCTCGAATCTCGAGTTCGGCGATCTGAAGCTCGGCGACGACTTCAACCCGGATGATTTCTACTCCGATCAGGGCGGTCAGCCTGACATCGAGGAGTAAGCGAGAGGGTCCTAGAAAGGATGTCCTTTCTAGGACTCAGATCTTGCGTTAATCGCAATAAGATGGCCCGGAACTATATCAGTTCCGGGCCATCCGTATATTTGCCATTGTGATTTTCCTGTTGAACAAGAGCAGGCAGCCGCTCGTTGCTTGATTACTCAGGCCTGTTTTTCGGTGAACTGGAAGAACTGATCACCAATACGCACCGTTGAAGGTGCACTGAGCTTGAGCGTTGTGCCCTTGGTGACTTGGGTCTCCTGGCCATTGGTGATGATGTAGGTGCCGTTCAACGAGCCGTAGTCCTCGATCCACAGCGCGCCATCGGTGTCGATGCTGATGGCGGCATGGTTGCGGGACGTGGTGCGGGTCGGGTCTTCGATACGCTCCGCCTTGGCACCTTGCGGCACATCCATGGAAGGCTTGCGGCCCAGCAACGTGCTCTTATCGATCACAATGGTCTGGCCGGTGACATCGTTATGCAGTAAGTACGTCTTCTTCGGTGCCTTGGACGTGAACGAGGAGGAGAGCACGGTGCCGTCCCAATCCTCGATGTCGTTTTCGGCGGCGTGCGGTGTGGTGTCTGCCGGAGCGGTGGCAGCGGGCTCATCGGCGGCGGTAGCGGCAGTGGCGGCAGGCTCTGCCGCAAAAGCGGTATTGGCCGCGGTTTCCGCAGAGCTGGGCTGCCCATAGTCGTTCTGCGGTTCGGCTGTGCCAACTGCGGAATCCGGGGTGCCTTCCACCGGATCGTCGGAATACCAACCCAGTTCAGGTGCTGGAGGGTAGGGAAGTTTGACCATGATGATGCCGTCCTTTCACTGACGAAAAGCCAGAGCGGCGTTGATTGCCGGGTCGCCGAGCTGGCCCAGCCATTCGATCAGTGCCGGATAGGTGTTGGGATTACGTGCGATGCAGGCGCGTAGTTCAGGCGCGTACTGGGCAATCTGGGCGATTTGCATCTGGTCGGTGGTGGTCAGGGCCTGTTCGGCGGTGAAGCCATAAGGATTGGTGGCCACAGGCTCCTCGAATGCCGCCTGAGCTGCGGGCTGCTGGGCCGCGTACTGGTCGGCGGCGGGCTGGGCGGCGGCAGTCTGGTCGGCGGCGGGCTGGGCGGCGTTGTACTGGGCGGCGGCAGTCTGCTGAGCCGCGGCGTACTGGTCGGCGGCGTAAGCGTCTGCAGGCTGCTGCTCGGCAGCCTGCTGGGCCGCCTGTTCCGGAGCCTCCTGATCCTGAACCGGGCCGCCGAATGCGTCGGCGGTGAACCCGTATTGTGCCAGGGTTTCGCGGGCACGCTCATCGCCGAATTCGGCGATCCAACGCTTCAAGCCGGGATAACAACGCGGATTCACGGCGACGTTTGCGCCGAATTCCGGATTCTCGTAGGCGATTTTTGCCAACAGAATCGGGTCCGCGTTCGGATCCTGTACGGCAGCGACCGCAGCATCATAATCAACCATGGGATTACCTCCTTATGTTCGCTCGGTTATGCCGAACGTATGGTCCGTAGTGTTCGCAGTGTTGCGTCTTCAATGGCGCCAATGTCCTCGCCCTCGTCCAGTCTAAAAGCGCTGAACGCGTGATGTTCGGGTTCGGTCAGTGGCATATCGGCCACAATCACAGTGATATTGTCGGTTCCGCCCGCATCGAGCGCGGCCGCCACCAAGGCGTCCACGGCTTCCTGTCTTGGTTGTTGTTGCGCCTAAGACCCACGTCACTGGTCATCGCGACACGGATGGAACCTGTGGTCATGACGTTTTCCTCTTCTTATGCTTGCGCTTGACTCGCGCTGTATGCGGCTTTGCTGCGTGTCTATTTGCCAATATAGACACGCTTTTCAGCGAAAGCCGTGTACGTATCCTCCTGAAACGCGGCAAAGAAGCGAGCATTGCCTTGCGCAACCGGTCGACTCCATTCCAATATGTGGTGGCTTGGCCCGATGCAATGTCTTGCCCCGAGAACGTGGCGTAGTCGGCTTCCCGACCGAGTTGAATCAGTGCCTGATCGTCCGTGCCGAGCTGACGGGCGATTGCGCCGGCCTGATCGCGACGAGTGCCCTTGGCTGTGATGCCGCTTTGCTCGGCAAGTATGTGTATGGCATTCCACCCCGCTGCCACACGGGCTTTCGGACTGCCGTGCCGTCGTGCACGTGCCAGCAATGCAGCTTTAAATATCAGGATTAGTCCGCAAACGATGAGCAGAGTCCACAGGGGGCTTCCATAGATGGCTACCGCACGAGTAACTCGCCAGAACCGCACCCAGAACAGGTTGGTCGGCGAATCATCGGCGTCGGTACCGGCCAACGAACTCTGGCCTTTGGCCTGCGTCTGATCGCGCAGCGGGTCGGTCAACGGTACTGGTGGTTGCCGGACCAGTGTCTGCGGATTCGGCGGCGTCAGGTTCTGGTTTTCATCAGGCACCTTGGTCTCCTTGGGCGTCGGATAGAACGCCACCCATCCCAGGCCTTGCAATTTGATTTCCACCCAAGCGGTCACATCATTGCCGGTGAATTCGATTTTGGTGCCATTGCCTGAAGTCTTCTCCGTGCGGGCATCGGTGATTTCGCCATCCTCGTTTTTCGGCAGGAATCCCAGGACCACACGGGAGGGCAGTCCCAGCTCACGAGCCATCAGTGCCATGGCGGAGGCATATTGTTCGGAATCACCCACCATGGCCGTGCCTGCCAGCAGCTTGTTGATACGGTAATTGCCATGGCCCGCATCGGAAGGATAATCGCCTTCCAGACCGTGTGAGAACCATCCGGAGTCTTTCAATGTGTCGGCCAAGGCCGTGGCGGCGGCACCGCCCGAGGACTGCCCGCCGGCAATGGACGTGGCCAGTTTGCTGGCCGAATCGGGAACATCCTGGGCTGAAGGTTGCGTGATGCGGGCCGCGGCCGCACTGCTGATCTGCTTATCGGTGGGCTTGTGGGCTATGATGCCGGATTCGGTATAGGTGAGTCCCTTGCGCGTGCCGGCGGGAATAATGGCGGAATCGGTATCCGTGTTGTAGTAGAACGTGTCATTGCCGTTGTCGGCATCGTTGGCGAAGCTCACGCCAGCGGCCGCTCCCGCCAGCGGCAGCCAGGTGTCGGTCAGTCCCTGATCGACGGTGAAGGTCGCAGTGAATGATTTACCCTGCTCATCCGCCTTGATCGTGGTGCCCACGCGATGATAATTCGAGGAGTCCGTGGCTTCGGAAGAATCGGACAGGTTCCATACTGTGCCGTCGAATCGATCCATCACCGCAAGTTTGACCGGTGTTCCGGCCGGTAGATTATGGACGGTCAGCAACACGTCTTTTTTGTGGTCCTTGATATAGGATCGCATGCCGCTGAGCGGGCTGGTGTAATCGTAGGGGCTTAACGGCGGATCGTAGCGGTCACGCAGCACGAAACGGTCCTGCGGCACCAGCAACGTGCCCCCGAAAGCAAGGCCGGCAGCGAGCACGACGATGATCAGCGCGGATATCCAGCGCCCCCATTCCAGCAGTTCAAGACGCCAAGACAGCCAGATAATCAGCAGCAAGGCAAAGGCAATGCCGCAGATGGCACGTTGCCAGCCGCTGTCCGTACCCAGCAGAGCACATACGGCCACGGCCGCCGCAAGGGGCGGCACTCCCACCAGAGACAACCATGCGTTGGCATTAATGGCAAACACGCCGGTGAGGAACGTAAGCCACAGGCCGATGGTCCATACCGCCATCAGTACGCCGTCTTGCGTGCCCAGAGGCGGATCGACGGAAATAATGTACTTGAACGAGCCAAACGTCATTTCCCAACCTGAACTCAAGGTCTTCAAGGTGGGAATCACGTAATGGGACGTGGTGGAACTCAGCGTTACCACCGGACCGATGATGAATTGGGCAAACGCCAGAAACACGATTTGCCACCACAGTCGCAACGCCGGCAACATGCCCGCCAGAGCGATGATCGCGCCCAGCAAGGTGGCCGGTACAGCGGCAATCGTCCAAGTGGCCACGCCGCCGTACACGTCGATGAGATTGGCTTGCGCCAGCAACATCATCGCCGCTATGAGTACAAGGCTGGCGATTCGTTTGCCCCACGGCTGGCGACTGAGGCCCATGCCGCGAAGCACATTGCCTCTGGTCATCCAGATAACCGAATGTGTGGAGTCGGCCCAGGAGCCGGTGGTGGTGGAGGTTCCGGTGTACGTGCCGGAGGAAGTGCCGGTGTATGTGCCGCTCGATCCGGCGTACGCAGCGGTATTGGTAGTGGTGATACTGGACTGGTCGAAGGTCATGCGAGCACCCCCATGATCAGTGGGAGATCATCGAGTTCGCCGATGGTGGCCAATGTGAAATTGGCGAATCTTCTGATGCCGCGATTGGCGCCGGCGTTGGCCTGCAATACCACGCAGCTGGCCGATCGGGGCAAGGCCAAGGTCATGCGCTTGATTTGCTCGATGTCTTTCAGCGATCCAACAGTGAAAAAATAGAACGAAGCATCAGGACTGTGCTTCAGCGTGCCCTCGGCGAGATTCGGATTATCCTCACGATCAGGCTCTATGGCACTGGCGTTGTCGAGGAACTCCATGGCGCTGCGCGGTTGGCCATGCGCGTTGCCCGCGTGACAGACCAGCGGGCGATCCTGCAGCAGGCATTTGACGCCGATGGAGGAGTGGATGGACACCGCCATCTCGAATTCCTCGCCGTTGACGTACTCATCCGGGTTCACGCTGATGGTCACCGAGGTGTCGGTGCGGCGCGTGGCCTCATATTGGCGAATCATCAACGTGCCGGTTTTCGCGGAGCTCAGCCAGTGGACGTTACGCACGTCGTCGCCCGGCTCGTATTCGCGCAATCCGTAGAAGTCGAGATCATCATCCACGATCTGGCCGGATGGTTGGCCTTCCAGATCGCGGGGCACGCCGGCATTCAGGGTATCGAGACGAACGGTACGAGGATGGATGAATACGGTGATGCGGTCGGCCAACTCCTTTTCGTGACGCACTAGGCCGAACGGGTCTCCCTTGCGGATGCGCAACGGGCCGATGGGCAGTATTGCGCGCGATATGGTACGGAACTCCACATCGGTTTGCTTGGATTGCCCGGGAGCCAGCATGGGGATGTTGAATCGTTCACGCGCATCGCCGATTGGCAGATATCCGCGTGCCGTGGTCGTCGGCGTTCTGCCGGTGTTGTCGATGCCGACGATAACGGATACGGTGTCTCCCACGGTCACGCGATGATTGGATACGGCGATGGACGCGTGGAAGCGTGTGTTGCCGAGGGAAAGCGCGATTGCCGCGAGCATCATCACCATCGCCACGATGCCGAATACGAGCAGCTCATGCCAGCCCAGAGGCAGGAACGCAATAAGACATGCGATGCCTGTGCCCGTTACCGCCCAGCCCAAGGGCGAGACGTAGGATGCGAAGAACCGTCTGATGCGTCTTACCGCGCGCTTGAACATGCGTTCAGCGCGCCGGCGACGGCGTAATGAGGCGGATGCAGATGCCATGGTCGGATACCTTTCCAGGCCCTATCAGGAACCGATGGTGGGGGAGGGAACGTCTTCGAGCACCTGTGCGATCAGGCTTTCCGGAGTCGCGCCATCGAAGGTGGCTTCCGGAGTCAGCGTGATACGGTGTGCGAGCACGGCCACTGCAAGGTCCTTGATGTCATCCGGCACCACGTAGGCACGGCCATCGGCCGCGGCCCAGATACGGGCGCATCGGGTCAGTGCCAAAGCGCCACGCATGGAGGAGCCGACCGTGATCTTCTCGTTGTGGCGGGTCGCCTCGACGAGCCTGACGATGTATTCACGAATCGCATCATCCACATAGATTTCGGTGGCCACCTGACGCAGCCGCATGACATCGTCACCGCTCAGCACCGGGGAAATGGTCTGCGCACGGTCGGTGATATCGACCTGCTTGAGAATATCGACGGACACATCATGGCCCGGGTAGCCAATCGACGTCTTGATAAGGAATCGGTCCATCTGCGCCTCAGGCAGCTTATAGGTACCGAGCTGCTCGATGGGGTTCTGGGTTGCGATCACGATGAACGGCTGCGGCACATCATGGGTGACGCCGTCAACGGTGACTTTCTGCTCTTCCATAACCTCCAGAAGTGCGGACTGCGTCTTCGGCGATGCACGGTTGATCTCATCGGCCAGCACGATGGAGGCGAAAATCGGTCCCTCGCGGAACTCGAATTCTCCGCGCTTCTGATCGTAGAAAGTCACACCCACCACATCCGAAGGCAGCAGATCGGGCGTGAACTGAATACGCTTGAAACCGGTGGAAATGGAGTTGGCCAAGCCTCGGGCCAACTGGGTCTTACCGGTGCCGGGGTTGTCTTCAAGCAGAATATGGCCACCGACCATCAGTGCGGTGACGCATTGCTTGATGGGGATGGTCTTGCCGATAACCACCTTGGAGACATTCTCGATCAGCGCATTGAAGGACTGCTGGAAATCCCGGACCTGAGCCGTGGGCTGGGACAGTAGTCCGGAATTGATGCTGGCGGGCAGTGCCGATGCGGCTGCTTGCGCGGCTTTGCTCGACTGACGCTGCGGTTGGGATTGAGGCGTGCTGTCATCGCCCGCAGGGATGGAGGCGGCATCAGTAGTAGGAGACGGCTTTTCTGACGACGCTTGTGACGGCCACTGCGGTAGGTTAGGCAGCGCAACGGGCTGCGGCACCGACGCGGTGCTTGGGGTCGTGCCGGTGTGTGGTGCGGATGCCAGGTGCGTGGCGTCGGACAAGTGCGTGGCGTCGGATAGCTGCGTGCTGTCGGACAGACGGGTCGTGTCAGACAACTGCGTCGCGTCGTCGATGTTCTCGCTCATGGATGTTCTCCTATTGCTTGTGAATGGTGGTTGACGATATTGGGGTATTGCCGAAACCAAGAATCCAGGGGTTCTTGGCCAAAGTGATGACATCGGTACCGGATTTGAGCGATTCGGTCCCCTCCGAGGAGCCAGAGGGGCGTGTGCCCGCGACGCTGTCTCCGTCCGCAGTGTTGTCGAGACCGGAGTATCCCGGCCCGCCGGTGACTTTGACGCTCCACGCGTAGTTGCCATCGGCGGCCACGGCCAAGTCGGTGACGTCCAATGGCTGGCCGGAGTTCCACGTGAACGGTTGACCATTGATGATGATTTGTATAGTGGCCGGCTTGCCATAGACATCAACCGAACCGCCGGTGACGTTAATGACGTGAGCGTTGTCTGACCAGCGCAGCCCCTGCGGTTTGTTGATTACAGCCTTCTTCTCATAGGTGTAGGGAGCGCCATTGCGCGGGCCTCCGGTGGCGGCATCGCTGGTAGCGCCGTTGAACACCTGTTGCACCGATGCGGTGTTGCATCTGGCCCAAGGACTCATTCGGAAGTCGAGTGAGTTCCGGTTAGTAGCTGTACCGGAATCGATGCCATCGGCAGTCACGCTGTAGGACTGCGCATGCCCATGCTTGGTCCAATGCACGGTGCATGTACTGCCGGATCCGGTGGTGTAGACGTCAGTGGGCGGCTGGACCTTGTACTGCGGGACAAAGCTGCTCTCGCCCGTGCCGGCGGAAGCATCGCGCTGCGGCACCACGGTGGCCGTTACGGTGATTGTTGTGGTGTTGAGCAACGACTCATCGATGGAGAACGACTGGGAGCTCGGTGACTCGCAAGAGGCTTCGCCGCCAGCGTCGCCACCAAAGGATATCTTCCGGCAGCCGGCATTGCGGTTGTTGCCGAGAGTGACTTTCGCCGTTACTGTGGTGTCGTTGTTCGACAACGCAATGTTCGGCGCATCCGGGTCTCCCCAGATCTTCTCTGACGGCGATGCGGCGGACTCGGCACTCCAATTGATTTTGTTATGGGCTTTGACGGTCGCCGTGATGGCGGTGCCATCGGAAATGTCGTTGTTGTTGAACGTAAACGACAGCTCGGTGGCCGTATTGCCGGTTTCTTTGGTCTGCGGAGCGCCTGCACCGGTGACGGTCACCGAATAGTTGTCGACGGCGCTGAAATCACCGCTCGGTGCCTTCCATGTCACCTTGGCGGTTTTATTGCCACCCGTGACCGTAACATCGGTGGGAGCGGACGGCACCTTGTCTGGTGTGGCTTCGACGGCGGTGGACGGCTTGGACCAGCCGACGTCATTTCGCGCGGCGACGGTGAAGGAATAGGTTTTGCCGTTCTTCAGACCAGTGACCTGGCATGAGGTGACGGCACCGCAATCCTTCTCTCCGGTGGCGGCACCGGTCCAACTGACCTTGTAGTTGGTGATCGGGCTGCCATTGGCGGCACCGGGCGTCCATGTGAGGCTGACCGCGCTGTCCTGCGGTTCCCCGGCTACGGGGGAGAGCAGTGGCGGCTCGGGCTTGTCGATCACGGACACGGTAATCGATGCGGTGACTTCACGATTCTTGGACTTGGTGCCGTCTTGCACGGTGACGAGCACGGTATTCGTGGAAGCACCCACATCGGATGCGACGGCGATGGTGACGTTTCCGGAGGCATCGCATCCGGCGATGGTGAGTTTGGCGGCGTCATCCGCCTTGCAGCTGATGACGGTCAGCGAGGAATCGGGGAACGGATTGTACGCGCCGGTAAGCGCGTTCACGACATCGCTGGCACCGGCCATGATCTTCAACGTCTTGTCGCCGACGTGTGCCAGCGGACGGGTCGAAGACACTACGCGCACGGTCACACCGGCATTCACGGTGCCCGCGCCGTATGCGATTTGCACGGGAATGGACGCGGTGGTGCCAGGAGCGGCATCCTTGGTGGCGGAAACCTGCAAGCTACCGGAACGGGACAGGTTTGCGGTGATTTGCCTGGACGATGAGCTTCCGCCGGAATACGTGTATTGCTTTTCGTCGTCATACACGCCGGACGGTGCATGGGTGAGCGCCGCCAGGTCAACGGTCTTGGGGTCCGCGCCCGCCTCGACATCAATAGTGGAGGACGAGAACGTGGGCGGCGGCACATCGCGGCCTATCACCGTGATCTGGAGAGTGATCACTGCGGAATTGATGATCTTGGTCTTATCCGATCCCTGCTTGCCATCCACAGCGGTAAAGGTAATGGAGGCGGGGCCTGCGTAGTCTTTTGCAGCAGTGAACTTCAGGGTCTTGTCGTTCACGTAGAAATCGGAGTTGGAAGCCTTGGTGGCGCTGATGGAATCAGCGCTTTCGATATACGGTTCCTTGCCGGCGCCGACGCGAACATAGTCATTGATGTTGATTTCAATGGTTTCGCGCGAATTGACCTTCAATTCCGGTGCCTTGGGGCGCAACGTGGGCGGAAAGACACCATAGGCCGGTACCTGGATGAACGCGGTGGAGGTGATGTTGTATTTCGTATTGGTCACCGTGTAAGGCACGGCTCGCGCCTGTGACGTCAGGTCGACGGTGATGGTGGTCGAATGCTCGCCGCCCTTGACGTGAGCGTGAGCGCTGGCGGAGGGATGCACGCCGACCTTGAGCTCATTGGCTGTGCCGGAAGGATTGGCGATCCACTGGGAAACATCCACATCCACGGACTTCTTATCGATGGTGGCGGCGGACGGCACACGATAGTCGTAGGCGGTAGGCGGCTCGATGGCGGCATTCGGATCCACGTTTACCGTGAGGGTGGCCGTATCGGACAAGCAGGCCTTGTCTTTGACCGTGTAGGCGATATAGGCGGTGGTGGCGCTGCCGGGCGTGGTGAAGGAGATCATATTGTCTTTCACGCTCACCCCGTCGAGACCTTGGACCTCGACATGCTTGTCGACGGTCAGATTGGTGTTGTCGCCGGAGATGTCGTTCTGCGCGACCGGCACGGTTGCGGCTGTATTGGGCCTCAACGTGATTTCGTCATCCCTGGCGTATACGCCGGAGTCGGACGATCCTTGGAATACGCCCACGCGGATCTGCGCCTGTGCGCGCTGACCGGTCCAATCCTCCACGGCATAGGAGAAGGTGTCGGTGCCGGACGAATCCGGATACGCTTCATAGACCAAGTAGTCGGAACCGACTTCGGATATGCGGCCCAGCGTGGGTGCCTTGTTGCCCAGACCCAACAGCTGATCGTCGTCGCCATCCGTGTCTATGCCGGTCAGCATGATGGGGATGCGGACCTTCTGCCCGGCGGCAACCTGCGCTTCGGCGTCATGCGGGGTTGGCATGGCCTTGCTCGCTGCGTCGCTCTTATGTACGGTAATGGTGATATTGGCGGAAGCCACATTGCCTAGATTGTCTTCAACCGTATAGGTGATGGGGAAGTTGCCGGTCTCGCTGGATGCTTGGTAGCGGACCGTGTCTCCAGAGACGAAAGCCAGGCCCTTGAACGTCTCCTTGTCGTATTGCAGGTTGTTCTTGAGTTTGACCGTGGTGCCATCCGAGTAGGCCACATGGTCAAGCACATCCACGGACACGATGCCGCCGGTACGCACCTGGGCATTGATATTGCTGGCCTTGGGCACTGAATTCGAGGTGGTCAGAGCCGGTGGCTGCAGCACGATGGTGCCCTTGGCGGTTCCGGAGGCGTTGGCCACGGTGTAGGTAAGGGCGACGGGTTTCGTGGGCACCTGACGCGCGGTGATATACACGCGCTTATGGCTGACGAGACCAACCTTGATGCCGGAGTCGGCCGGTGCGCTCACCGTGGTGACGGATAGCACGCCGCCCATCGGATCGACGTCATTGGTGAGCGGCTCCACAATGGCGGTATTATCCGCGCCAAGCAGGGCGACATCGTTGGCGGCAACCGGTTTGGCGGCTTCGCCGGTGGTGGGCTGCACCTCGACGCGAGCCAATCCGGTGGCCGGAATCGAGCCTTGAGTAATGGTGTAGGGCACATAATAGGTGCCGGGATTGGTGGCCTTGAACGTCAACGACATATCCGCCGCATTGGTGGTCGTCGAAGCGCCGTTGGGCGTATCCACCTGAGTCAGTTGTGCCGGCTGCAAGGAAGTGCCATGCACGTAAGAGGACAGCTTGACGACGGTATCCGTGTTGGGAACGGTGGTTTTCGCTACCGGGTCGATGACCGCGGCCAAGGTGTTCGCGGGCTTGACCGAGAAATACACCATGCCGGTGCCGGTCGCCGTGCCGTCGGAGACGGTGACCTCGACGCCCACACGTCCCGACGCCAGCGCACCGGGGTTGAACGTAAGCTGGCCGTCGGCTCGGGTGGACACCTGCACCTGGTCGGTGTTCTGGGCCACAGCGGAGACCAGAGTGAGCGGGTCTCCATCCGGATCGTTGAAGCTGCTCAGCGCATTGGCGGTATAACTGGCTCCCTGCTCCACATCGATCTCGGGAGGAGTGTCGAACTGTACGGGAGCGTGGTTGCCGCCATCATTCAGGGTTACGGTCACCGTGGCGGAAGAGGTCTGGCCGCGGCCATCGGAAATATCGTAAGTAAAGGTAACGGTGCCTGCGGATGCGGCGGAGGCATCGAGCTGCAAATACCGGCCATCGTAAATCGGCGAAATGGTGACGTCTTTGTCGTTTGGTGCGCCAACCTTGGTGATTTTCAGTACGGAACAATCGGTCTGCTCGTCATTGCGCAGCACGTCGAGAATCTGTTCCGAACCGGCTCGCGCGCCGATTTCATCATCCTCGGCTTTGATTTGGCCGGATTGCGCGGAACAGGTCTTGGAGAAGTCGTGGTGGTTGTTGGCTGAGTCGTTGTTCTGCTGTTCTTTCCCGGTCTGCTCGGTCTGTATTTTGTTCCACTGTATTTTGATGACTGTGGTGGAATCCTCAGGGTTCCACACATTGCCGTTAACCGTGTCGTTGAGCACCACAAGGCGATGGTTGGTGCGGAACACCAATTCGGAAGTGGCATTGACGGATTCGAGGGTTTGCGGCTTGACGCTGGTATCCGTGGGGGAGCAGGCGCGAATGTAGTTGCTGGCCTTCTGGCTCCAAGCCGAGTACACGCAGCCCTTGGACGATACCGGTCGTGCCGGATTCGCCTTGCCCCCGTTGGCTATGAAATTCGCCTTGGCATTGGATTTCAACGGGATAAGCGCAAGGCCTCTCGGTGATGCCGCGGCCACCCAATCGGACTGTACGTCATCGGTGGGAGGCTCCTGAAGGGTGAGGGTGCCGGTCGTGTCGACATCGACGCGGCCGCCCTTGAATATGACGGTTTTGCCGGTTGCGATTACCGGCGTGCTCCCGATGACGGTAAAGCTTTCAACGGTCTGCTGCTTGCCGTCGGTCAGCGATTCGAGGGTTCTGGCCTTGGCGCTGCTGGGATTGTCAAGACGCAGCACCATACCGTCGGATGGACGGTATCCGTAGATCTTGCCATCGTGGGTTACTACGATGCGCCCGCCCTCGCCCAGCTTCATTTTCGGATCGGAAGTGGTGGGAGTCACGGAATCAAGGTTTTCCGACAAGCCGGTCCACACATTGCCGGTCTTCTCGTTGATCAGGGCTACGGTATCCCCGCCGACCACAGTGGTGGTGTTGGCTTTGATGTCGGTCCTGACACCGGTGCTGACCGTGGATGCCTTGATGGTGGAGGCTTTGGTCGTTTCGGTCAGGATGGTGTCGCCATTATGCTGTGCGATGTCGAATCGTGGGGCGGAGGAGGAGACGCCGGCGTCGGCCTCCTTGTTCTTTACGTTGAATCGTGCGGCCTTCTGGTTCTTCAGCGAAGTGACCCATACGGTGCCATCGTCCAGTTGCACATGGCGGCGTGTGACGGTGCTCATGATCACCGCGCCGGCAACAAGTCCCAGAAGCAGCAGGAGCGTGATTGCGGGAACCGTCCACGTATGCCCTCCGGAGGGCATAAGGCGGCGCAAAGCCGCGCTGATGCGTCGGCGACGACCGTATGACTGGGATGATGTGGCCATCTGAACTCCCTGAACCCTGGTTTCTCTGGTTGCTGGTGTAATGACAACGCTTTACGGTTCCAATACCTGCCGTTCCTGTTGCCCATTTGGTGAATTCGCCACTGCCGGGCGCTGCCTGATGCGATACGCAATGCCAAGGTGGCATGCCCGGCAGTGGCGAGCGGATCACTCTTGCGGCTTGGCCGCACAGGCGATGGCGGGGCTGACGGACATCTGGCGGTTCTTGCGCACAATGGACACCTGAATGCAGGTCTGCGAGCCTTCCTGCGCGTTGACGGTCACCGTGGGATCTGACGTTGTGACGGTTTGCGCGCTCTGGTCGGTATTGCTGCCCTGCACTATGGCCCACGCATAGGTATCACCGCTTTGCGGGTCTGGATTCGTCCAGGTGAACGTCACGGATGACCCATCCGCCGCATAGGTGCCGTTCAGATTCTCCGGGGAAGGAATCTGGGCGTTCGCGGTATCGGTGATCACGTCATCCTGATTATTGCGGTTGTTGTCATCGTCCTTGGTGCCGGGCGTCGCCACCTGTTTGGTATCTGATCCGGTGGCGCTGTCCATGCGGGGAACGACCACGAAGGCGAATATCAGTGCCGCCGCGGTGATTGCCGCAAGTATACCGACGGTAATGCCCACCGGTTTGACCCATCGCCGTGACGAATGGGTGATCTGATCTCGCTGGTCCGTGGCCCGGCGCCGACGCTCGATGTCTTTGGGGTAGGCCGGCATCCCTTCCACGGTAACGGGAGTGGCATGCCCGAAATATGCGAATTGCGCACGCTGCATGGCACGTGCGAACTCCAACGCGGAGTAGTACCGCTGGTCGGGGTCCTTGTTCAGGGCCCGGCGCAGCACCGCTTCCACATCGGCCGGCACATCGGGGCGGTTGAGGCGAGGCAATGGCTGGTTGACGATCAGCGAAATCAGTTCCGATTGCGAACGCGGATGATATTCGTGCTGGAATGGCGAGCAGCCGACGAACATGGCGTACAGGGTGGCCGCCAGTGAATAGATGTCGGCGGCTTCCGAACCATTGGTCAGATGCCGAAGCACTTCAGGCGGTGCCCACGGCGGCGAGAATCCGGTTTCGGTACGGTCATACACATCGGTGGAGATACCGAAATCACCCAGAACAGGCAAGCCCTTCGAGGTGATGAGAATGTTGCTGGGCTTGATGTCGTGATGGATGATATTGCTGCGATGCGCGGTGAACAGCGCGCTTGACAGCTTGATGCCGAGGTCGAGTACCTGCTCGCAGGTCATGGACCGGGCCTTCATGATGCTGTTGTAGGTGCCGCCCGGCGCATATTCGATGACGATGTAGCCATGGCCATCGGAGGTGACGCCGGCACCATATACCGGCAGAATGTACGGGTGGGATGACAGCTTGGCCATGAAGTTGGCCTCGCGGTTGAACAGGGCAGCGGCCCGTGGGTCAAGGGTTTTGGCGCTGACCTTTACCGCCACCGGGCGTGCGGGCATACGCTGGTTATATAGGTACACCGTGGCGGTGGCACCGCTTCCCAACATCTGGACGAAATCATATCCGGGCAGTTTCGGCGGCCTCATCGGAATATTGGCCATCTGTTCCCTCCCTCCTTGGAAAATGCACTCTCCCTGCGTTCGTTCTACAGGATACCGTCAAGGGTACGATTCTTCGTCGGGTTCGGTAAAATTTTTCCCTCTGTGACGGTCGGGTTTAGGCTGGAGCCATGATGACGAGACTTGAACCTGGAACAGTGCTGGACGGCATCGACCGTGATGGAGCGGCGAGGCTGATTGTCGGCACGCCTGGAAGCGGCAAAACTGAATTCGCCTTATCGGTGTTGATGGCGGGGCTGCGCCGCTACGGTGGCGCGCAGGTGGTGATGGCCGTATCCGGCCGTGTGGCCGCCGACGCATTGGGCAATCGGGTGATTCGTGAGCTCGGGTTTTCCGTGCAGGCCAGGCCGGTCACCACGCTGGGTGCCGTGTCATTCCGGGCCATATCAGCTTCGCGCGAGGGAACTGGATTGCCGTCGCCTCGATTGTTGAACGGTGCGGAACAGGATGCTTTGCTGCGTCAAGTCATGGCCGTGCATCTGCGCCATGCCGTAGCGGGAGATGATTGCGGCACCTGTGATCTGCTACGCATCTACTTTGCCCAGGATGACTGGGCGAAACTCATACGCGATGCCGGTGCCGGCGAGATGCCCGGCTCGGCTGCTTCCGCACAATCAAGCCTCTTGAAACAAGGGTCGGATTCACCGTCTCCGACGTCGGCAGGCGGCTCGACCAGCGCGGATAGGTTCACTCGAGGTATTTCAGATGCGTTTATCAGCCAGTTGCGCGATATGCTGGCCCGATTGGATGAGCTCGGTGTAGGCGTTCACGAAGAGCCACGTCTTTTGGACGCCGTGACGGAGGACGCGCGATTGTCGGTGCAATGGCGTTTGGCTTTCGCGTTGCGCCGTGAATATATTGCAGCCCAAAGCGCGGCATATCCGGGGCAATACCGTTTGGATGCCTCGTATTTGCTGGTGGCAGGCGCTCGTGTGGTGCATGAGGCATTCGCCGCCGATCATGCGGATGATTCCGGCCGGCCTATGCGTATGGAGGCGTTGGGCTTGCCCCGGCTGCTGGTTGTGGATGATGTTCAAGACACCACGCTGGCCGGCATGCGCTTCTTGGAGGAGTTGGGGAATGCCGGCGTCAAGTTGGTGCTGGTCGGCAACTCGGATGAATCGGTGCAGACCTTCCGTGGATCGTATCCGGAATATCTGATGCGCCGTGCCGTGGAAGGGCGGCTGAAAGCCAAGGAAGAACAGCTGGTGGGCGGCAGTACCGGCGCTGATCAGTCGCACATGACGATGGCTGATGTGATCGCGTCTCGTATTTCGCTGTCGATTCCCTCGCCGGAAGACGAGCCGCTGCCTCCGGCCGAGCGTCCCGGCAAGCTGACCGCCATACTGGGCGGAGTCGATGCAGCGAATTATCAGTCGGACGGCACAGTGACCGCCGGCCTGTACCGATCCTCACGTGAGGAGCTGGATGATGTGGTCTGGCGCATCAAGCGGGCGCATCTTGACCGGCATATTCGGTGGAACGACATGGCGGTCATCGCCCACGACAATGCCGCCGTGCGGCTGTTCGGCGAACGACTGCGCCGAGATGGTGTGCCGGTGCGGTATTCGTCGGTTACCCGTCCTTTGAAGGACGAGACTTTCGTGCAGGGGTTGTTCGCGCTTGTGGAGCTTGCCCGATTGCGTGCCGAGGGAATGGCGGAATGTCAGATGACGTTGGCTTCCTGCGCGGCATATGTAAGGACTAGAGTGGCCACGTTGATGGACGGCCCGTTGGTGAGTGCCGGGGCCAGACCCGGTCAGGGGCGTCCCGCAAGGCTTGCGCCGATCGAATCGGCCATGGGGTCGTTGGAGTCGCTGGCGCATCTCGCCACGGATGATGCCATGCTGACCTCTCTGACGACGGCATGGGAAACATTGCGTGAAACATACCGTGAAACACGGCATGAAACAGGTCGTGACACATCCTCGTCAGTGGTCTCGACGTCAGCGGTTTCGTCGCCAGTGACTTCGTCGCCAGTGACTTCGTCGCCAGTGTCTGTCGAAATACTCAGTGAGCCCTCCGACGATGACTTGGCCTTTGGCGTTGACGCGCTATACGTGATGCTTGCCGTTGATGATGCCGCCGCGCCGGCGCAGGCTGCGCTCGCATCCATCCACGCGGTGCTCGGCAACGACTCTCAGGCCCGCGCTTTTGCGAACCTGTGGCATCTGGTGGGCAGCGTTGCTTCCGGCTTGGAGCGGCTGCCGGCAAGCCAGCGCGTACAGCCGCGCTATGCGCTGTCTGTTGCGTGGAACGCCACCGGTCTGGCACCGGTCTGGCAGCGTGCGGCATTATTCAACACGGCAGAAGGGCGTACGGCCAATGACCGGCTGGACGCGGCAATGCGCCTGTTCCAGTTCGCCGATGATTCCACCGCCAGCCGAGACGTCACGTCATTCATGGCACAGGTTCGGGGCATGGAAGTGCAGGCCGATTCCTTGGCCCAAATAGGGCCGGTGGAAGACGCGGTGACATTGACCACGCCGGCAGGCGCGGCCGGACGCCACTGGGAATATGCGTGGATACCGGTGGTCCAGCAAGACGTGTGGCCGAACCTCGCCGGGCGCAACACCATGTTCGGTGGTGAAGACCTTGCCGAGCTCGTGCTGAGGGGAGCGCTTGAAGAAAGCGACAAAACCGGTCATGATCCGCGGTTCGCGGCTGTGCTGTCGGGCGAGAAGAAGAGCTTCCTGGTCGCGCTGACCCGTGCACGGCGAATCATGATCAGCGCGGTATGGAACGACAGCATGAGCCCATCGGACTTTCTTTTCGGGTATCTGCCGGAATACTATCCGCGCAACCGGCAACAGGCGCCTTTCACCACAGTGGGGGCACATGCGGGATTCGCCGAATATGATCTGGCCGGATTGGACGCCGACCCACGTGGGTTGGTCAGCGCCGCCCGCGCGGTTCTGGCCACTGCTCAACCGCAGCAGGCTGCCGCAAAGGACGCCGCGGTTGCGTTGACACTCCTGTCAGAGCATGGTGTGCGCGCCGCAAATCCGCAGAGCTGGGCGTTCGTGGAATCGCCGGCCCAATCGGATGGCACATCATCTGGCGATGCCTCATCTGACAGTGCCTCATCCGACAGCGCGTCATCTGGCGGTGTACAGTCTGACGGTATCCAAACAGGGAAGGGCAAGACGGATGCGCAGGCCGCACTCATGGTCACCCTGTCTCCATCGGCGGTCGACAGCCTATGGGCGTGCCCGGTGTGCTGGATGCTGGAGAACCGGTTCGCCGGTCCTCGCCCCAGCTCCGTGGCCACCAGTTTCGGAACCCTCATCCATGCGGTTGCGCAGCAAGGCAGCGAGGAAGGGCTGGACCATCTTTCCCACAATGCCCAGGTGTTGGCCACACTGGGCTTGGACTCCACGGCCGGCACGGAACGCCGCATCGAGGCTGTCACGGCACGGCTTAATGCCATCTATCAGAGCAAACGTCCTGATCCGAATGCCATAGCCGACACCCGGAACCGCTATGAGGCCACCCGTAAGGACGAGTCCGCGGCGGATGCCCTGCGCAACATCGCCGATTACTTTGTGCGCAGCGACGCCGATCCGGAAACGTATCTTGGCAAGAACTCCAGCAACTTCAGCATTGGCGCATTGGCCGGTGCCGAATGCGAACGGGAGTTTGCCGCACGATTCGATGTGTGTGACATACTCGACGCATACAATGCCGTGCCCGGCATGCACCCGATTGATCGGAACACGCTGGTCCGTCTGATGGGAGCACTGGTCGGAGGATGGCCGGAAGGCATGGACGAGCATCTGACCGTGAGACTGTCCGGGCGCATCGACCGTATGGAAACCCGCGTACTCGCAGACGGCGGCGAATGCATTCGCCTCATTGACTACAAAACAGGCAGAACGCCCACGGTCAAACAGATTTTCAATGATTTGCAGCTCGTATGCTATCAGCTTGGCCTCGTATTCCCCGAAGACGGGCCGCGCGGTGCCAAGGCACTTGCCGCAATGCCGCATATCAGCCAAAGCGCGCTGTTCCATGTCGGGCAGAATACGGCACCAGCCAGAAGCTATGCTCCGGAAGGTGCCTTCCAGCCGCCGCTGTTCACTGATGGTTCGTTGAATGCCGAACCGTTCACGCCACGATACTGGTATAAAGACCCCAACCGTTTCTTCGACATACCCGCCATAGATCCGGCTACTCCTCCCGAAGGTGTGAGTGCCGAAGCGTGGGCGCAATTCGCCGCGCTCGCCGGTACGCAGACGTTATGGTCGCTGACCATGATTGCCCGCGTATTCTATGCCGCGGCGGCCAGCAGATCAGCCATCATCGAGGCCCATCCGCAAGACACCCATATCGGATTCTGCCGTATGAAGAACGTCTGCCCTGCCTGTGCAGGCCAGATCGACACGATTTTCGAAACGAGGCAAGCATGAGCGCGTTCACTCCCAGTGCGGAACAGGCCGCCATCATCGATGCGCCAGTCAATGCTGACGTACTGGTGGTTGCCGGTGCCGGTTCCGGCAAAACCTTTACGATGACCCAACGCATCATCGCGCTTATCAATCGAGGTGTGGCACCTGAACGCATCCTTGGCCTGACCTTCACACGCAAGGCCGCAGGCGAACTGCTGGAACGCGTCTCCGCCGCAGTGGCCGGTGATATGGCGGGCTCTACGACCGCCACGGTGTCTGATCGGGCATTCCTCAAGCCGGCCATTTTCACGTATGACGCCTTCTTCCAGACCATCGTGCGCCAATATGGACTGCTTGTCGGATTCGATCAGAACACGCAACCATTGAGCGCAGCCGGAGCGCTTCAACTGGCCACCGAAGTCATCGACAGTCACATGGATCTGGCGTTCAGTGAGGATTTTGGCGCCTTCTCCAGTTTGGCGAACCGTGTTCTGGCGTTGTCGGATGCCATTGGCAGTGCCATGATCGGTGCCGGCTGCACCAGCTTCGATGATGCGATCAATCGAGTACGGCAATGGGATTCGGCATTCATCAATCGATTGCAACAAGCCGTCGCAGACGAACCCATGCCCGAGGACGAGCCGAAAATCCCCAAGATCAGACGACTGAAGAAAGATACCGACGCCAGCTGGCAAGCCAAGCTCGATGACCGTGCCGAACATCTGCACGCCCGTTGCACCTATCATTGCGGTGCGCTGCTGGAGACCACGCGCAAACGCGATATTCTGCTCCAGCTGGTGGAGGCCTATGCCCAAGCCAAGCGGGAACGCAATATGGCCGAATTCTCCGACTTCACCATTGCCGCGTATCAGCTTATCGAGCGCTTCCCCTCCATCGGAGAGCGCACGCGCCGCAGGTACAGCCATGTGCTGCTCGACGAATATCAGGACACCTCCACCACGCAGGCCGCTCTGCTGGCAGCACTGTTCCATGTGGATGCGTCACGGAGGTCCGCCGTCAACGCGGTGGGTGATCCGTTCCAGTCGATTTACGCATGGCGTGGTGCCAGCCCTGGTGCATTCCGTATGTTCCAGCAAGATTTCCACCTGCCTGCCGGATACAAGCCATTCCCGTTGTCCGTCACCAGGCGCAACAGCCGTATAGTACTCGAAGCCGCCAATAATCTCACGCTGCCGTTGCGCTCCAATCCGTCGCGTCCCTCAAGCGCATTGATGCGTGAGGTCGATGTCTCATCGCTCGACCCCATGCCTGATGCCCCCGAAGGAACATTGGGAGTACTGGGCTTCGCCACGGCCGGGCAGGAGATCGACGCCGTAGTGCGTTTCTGCAAGACGGCCATCGCACGGCACCGTTCCGCAGCCGAACAACAGGAACAGATGCCGGGCGAACAGAAAGCGCCGGTCGCCGTGCTGTTTCGGTCCAAATCACATATGCCCGAATATCAGGCGGCATTGGAACAGGCCGGATTGACCACATTCGTGGTCGGCTATTCCGCGCTGCTGGAACGTCCGGAAATCCGCGATCTGATGGCGTTGCTGCACGTGGCCGCCGACCACACCGATACGGGATCGCTGATGCGCTTGCTGGCCACGCCACGATTCACCATGTCCGCAGCGGATTTGACCATGTTGGCCCGTTTTGCTGAAGAACAGAACATGGAACAACGCTTCCAAGCATTGGTGCAGGCCGGCCTTGCCCAACCGGATACACCAGCGAATGAATGGGCGGCTGTGGTGCGTGAGTACCGCGATCAGGTGGCCAATGCGGTATTCCTGCCAGACGTATTGCTACGCGGCGATCTGGTAAAACTGCTTGAACGGTTGAGCGCACACGGGCGCAACGCCATAACCCGGGCCGCGGTGATGCTCCGTCAGGTGCATGATGCCGTCGGGCGGCCACTGGGCGACGTGATTCGCGCCGGCATAGAAGCGTTGGATCTTGACATCGACACCGTATTGGCCGGTGTGCTGCATAATCCGCAGCACCGCGCCAATCCCGCTTTGGCGCATATGCCTATGGATGCGATTGTGGATTTGGTGGATACGTACACGCAAGAGATTGCCGCTGAGCAAACTCCCTCGTTGCATGGGTTCATCACATGGGTGGATCATCTGGCTTCGGTGGAGGATGAAGCCGCCAGTCTCCCCGACGCTCCGGTGGATGTGGAACTGATGACCGTACACCAGTCCAAAGGGTTGGAATGGGATGCCGTTGCGGTAGTGGGGCTTACCGCCGGCGGATTCCCCAGCAATCAGGGCGACCATCTCAAGATCGTGCTGGACGAACACCATACGGGAGGCACCGAGCAAGGTCGCTGGACCGCACCCGAATATCATGAGACCGCCGACTCCTGGCTCACCAACCCCACCGCCGTACCCGTGCCTATGCGCGCCGATGCCGGCATTCTGCCGCGATTCCCCCATGATGCCGATGTGGAAGCCGACCCCATCGCATCGTTGGCGGCTTTGGATGATGTGGAGCTTATCGATGATGAAGTGTTCGGCTCCATGCGCGAATTCGGCGATGGCGTGGAAGAAGTGGATGCATCCGGCTGGTATTTGACGCAGGCGGAGGAATATGGGCGCCGGCTGCATGCCGACGAACGTCGATTGATGTATGTGGCGCTTACCCGTGCGCGGGAAGATGCCCTGATGACCTATTGCGCCTATACGGGCGAATCCGGGCGGGACCCGTCAGTGGTGCCCAAAGGCTCTCGCGCCGCTCAGCCATCCAATTTCTGGCTTGAAGTGCATGACGCGCTCCAAGCCCGTGAACATGCGATATCGGCTCAGGACTGTGTGGAACGTCTGCAAGCCGCCAATGCCGGGAAGCCCATGCTGATCTCGGCGCAAGGCGAAGCGATTGCCCCTCCCGAAGGGTTCTTTATCGGAGAGCATGCCGCGGCATACGGTGACGCCGTGGTGGGGGAGTCATGGCAAACGCCGATTACGCAGACGGATGCCGCTGTCGAATTGCCGTGGCCGGCTACCCTCAGCGACGCGGTGCATGAACAGTTGTCACGTGGCATCGATGTCATCGCCGCAGATTCCTCGTCACTTGAGCAGCACCAAGACGCCGGCCCGCTGCTGCAACGGGCGCAATTGCTGGTGGACGACGCCGATTTGATGGCCGATGCCGCCAGCGGCCAGTCGCTTGATGAGGCAGTCAAAGCCAAGGCGCAACGCATTCTGGCCGCCGGACGCCAGAACGTGACAAGCCTGCAAGCCCGCGTAGGTGGCATGAGCGAACGGGAGGAGCGCCTCTACTGGCGTAGCATTATCCGTCCGATTCCACGAATATCGTCTCCGGCGGCCGAAGCCGGCACGCAGTTCCATGCGTGGGCCGAGCAATTCATCAATGCCGGTAAACCGGATGAAGCGGTACTGGCATATGAAGCCGAATCAAGTATGCCGCATACAGGTCAGGATGCGGGATTCGTTTCCCGGGAAGCCATGTTGGCCGATTTGGCCGAACGGGAGCGGCAATGTCGCAAGCCCTCCACACGGCAGCCCGCTGTCCCACAGTCCACGGCTCAACAATCCACATCCGCCGCATCCGCCGCCTCCGCCACTTCCATAAGTAGCGACAATGCCACCGAGTCCAAGCTGGTGGCGTGGCAGCGCAGACTGGCCGAATCATCGTGGGCCAAGCGCATCCCGGCGTGGACGGAGCGTGCCATCGTCGTGGACGTGCCGGGCGTGGGCCTGGTCAATGGCAAACTCGATGCGGTATTCATCGGTGGACTTGACCCGTCCAGCACCACCGCACGCTTTACCGTGGTCGACTGGAAAACCGGTCGTCGGCCCACCAAGCCAGACGACATCACCCACAAACTCGCCCAGCTCGACATGTACCGACTGCTGCTGGCAGCGGTCGAAGGTGTGGAATTGGACAGTATCGACGCCACTCTCTACTATGTCAGTGAGCCCGACGAGGGCTTGCGCGAGCTTCACGCCCGTGCGAAAACCAAACAGGAAATCCTTACCGAGTTGAGCTCCGGCATTCCCGAACAATCTGACAACGACTGAGCCCAAAGGCTCATGACCTGTGCACCATCGGACGGCCTTCACCGGCGGAGAGACCTTATGCATCGCAAGGCATCTCCGACGATGAAGACGACTGGCCATGTACCGGTCCGCGGTTGAAACGCACCGCGTGACGTTGCTCGGGAACCGCTACCCTCGGATGGCACGTGTGGGCGGGCGCACGTGCCGGACAACGCACCAGTAAGGAGTTATTGTGTCCACGACTCGCGCGGTTTCGAAGTCGTCCGCTGCCCACTCGCCCTACCAGCGCCTGTTCATGCTGCCCGGAGCCAAGGCGTTCTGCCTGTCCGGCGCGGTGGCACGATTGCCGATCTCCATGATGAGTCTCGGCATCGTTCTGGCGCTCAACCATCTCTACGACAATTGGACCATCGCCGGCACCATGAGCGCCTCCTATGTGCTGGCCATGAGCTGCGTCACCCCGTTCTACGCCCGCGCCTTCGACCGTTTCGGCCAAGCCCGCGTGGGCCGGCTTGCGCTCGCCGTGCAGATCGTGGCCATGCTCGCCTTCGCCTTCGCGGCGTTGGTGCGCGTGCCGATTCCGCTGCTGTTCGCCCTGGCCATCATCATGGGTCTGACGCAGTTCTCATTCGGTGCATTGGTCCGAACCCGCTGGTCCTATGCGTTGCGCGGTGTGGAAGATGGCGAACAGCTGCTCAACACGGCCTACGCCATGGAAGCCGCCATTGACGAGATCGTCTTTATTCTAGGGCCGATTCTGGCGGCTTGGCTGGCCACCTCCGTGCATCCGGTATCCCAACTGTTCGTGCCCACCGTGGCATGCGGCATCGGCGGCACCATATTCTTCTCGCTGAAATCCACCCAGCCGCCGGTCATCGTGGAACAGGTCACCGTGGCCGCTCACGATGACGGCAGCCCCGCTGCAAGCGAAGATGCCGACCAGCTGACCCTGCGCCAGCTCAAACGCAGCGGTGCCAAGCCCAAAAGCGTATTGCTCTATACCGGCGTACTGCCGTTGCTCGCCGTGTTCATCGTGTTCAATATGAGCTTCACGTCCTTCGACGTGTCCATCACCGCCACCATGAAATCCATGGGACTCGAGCCCTTCCTCGGTCTGCAATTGGCGATGTTCGCGGTCGGCTCGTGCATCGGCGCGCTGGTGTTCGGCTCTCGCCAACTCAAAGGCTCCCATTGGGCACATATGGTGATGTTCCTGTCGCTGCTGACCATCGGCTACGTGTTCTTCCGGCTGTCAATGGACAATCTCATCCTGCTGGGCGTCTTCGAAATTCTCTCCGGCCTGACCGTCTCGCCGACGTTCGCCACCGGCAACCTCATCGTCAAGGATCTTGTGCCGGCGGAATCCCTGACCGAAGGACTGAGCTGGGTAACCACCGCAGGCACGGTCGGCACATCGATTGGCTCGTCCGTGGCCGGTATTGTGCTTGACGCCTCCAACCCTCATGTGGGCATGATGCTGCCATTCATCTTCACGCTGGCGTCCGTGCCATTGGCATTGGCCGGATGGGCCTTGGCCAAGCGGCGTGGGTGAAACGGGATCGGGCTACGCCCGATGGATGGTTGGCGGCTTCGCCGGGGTCTCTCCCTCAGTCCGCTTCACGGCCAGCTCGAACGCAATTAAATGATGGCTTTCAGCCAACTGAATTATTGCTCACTGTCGTTCGCCCTCACCTAAAAACGCCTCCGGCGTTTTCTTCACGGTTCGGCTCATCAGAGGGAGCTCGACTTCACAGTTCGGCTCGTCAGAGGGAGCTTGATTCTGTGGACGGGATATTGGCGTGACGGCTTGGCGGTGATAGGCTGATTGCCGATTGGAAAACGTCCCGGGTGCATTGCCGGGCAGGTACGGGTAGACAGGGAAGAAGACATGATCAAGGTTTCGGTGGTCGGAGCAAAGGGCCGCATGGGCTCGCACGTGGTCGAAGCGGTGAACAAGGCCGAGGATACGCAGCTGGCGCTCGCATTGGATGCCGGCGACGACCTGACCCAGGTCACCACCGACAACACCGATGTGGTCGTCGAATTCACCGTGCCGTCCGTCAGCCTGAACAACGTGCTGACCCTGATCGGCCAAGGCGTGGACGTGGTGGTCGGCACCACCGGCTGGACCGACGAGAAACTCACCCAGGTCAAATCCGCCATCGCCAACGGCCCGAAGCCCGAAACCCAGAAGGTCTTCATCGCACCTAATTTCGCGATCTCCGCCGTGCTGGCCGACTACTTTGCCACCAAGGCCGCGAAATACTTCGAATCCGCCGAAGTCATCGAACTGCACCACCCCACCAAGGTGGACGCCCCCTCCGGCACCGCCATCCACACCGCCCACGGCATCGCCGAAGCACGCAAGGCCGCAGGACTCGCCCCCGTGCCGGACGCCACCGAAACCGATGGCGGCTCACGTGGCCAGGTGGTCGACGGCATCCACGTGCACGCCGTGCGTCTGCGCGGCCTCAACGCCCACGAGGAAGTGCTCTTCGGCAACGCCGGCGAGCAGCTGACCATTCGGGCCGACAGCTTCGACCGCACCAGCTTCATGCCCGGCGTCCTGCTTGCCGTGCGCAAGCTCGCCGGCGACGCTCCGGCCGGCCTGACCATCGGCCTCGACCACTTCCTCGACCTGTAATCGACCCGCAGTCGACCAGCAGTCGACCAGCAGTCTACCCCGCAATTCGGTCAGGGAAGCGCGCCGGGACGCGCATCACGGCATTGCCACCGGTTCCGGTCATAATGCCACGCATTCAGCAACAATCAAGGTACGTAATATAAGAGTCCACAATGGGAAGTACGGTGAACACTATGAGCGAGCATGACATGCACCTTCTTGAGCCAGCACCTTTCGGCCGCATTCTGCCGGCTATGGTCACCCCGATGAAATCCGACGGCAGCGTCGATTTCGCCGCCGCGCAGAAGCTCGCCAAATACCTCGTCGCCGATGGCGCGGATGGTCTGGTGGTCAATGGCACCACCGGTGAATCGCCCGTCACCCATATGGATGAGAAGGTCGAGCTGGTCAGGGCCGTCAAGGAGGTCGTCGACGTTCCGGTGATTTCCGGCGCCGGCTCCAACGACACCGCACACACCGTGCGTATGGTCGAACAGACTCAGGAAGCGGGCGCCGACGCGGTGCTCGTCGTCATGCCTTACTATTCCCGCCCCTCGCAGGACGGTATCGTCGGCCACTACAAGGCCGTCGACGAATCCGCCGAAAAGCCGATCATCGTCTACGATGTTCCCGGCCGTACCGGCTTGAAGGTCAAGGTCGAAACATACGACCGACTGGCCGGACTTGAACACGTCAAGGCTGTCAAGGACGCCACCGGCGATCTTGCAGCCGCAGTGGAGAAGCAGCAGCGCACCGGCCTCGCCTGGTATTCCGGCGATGACGGCCTGTTCCTGCCGTTCCTCTCCATCGGTGCCGTCGGCATCATTTCGGTGATTGCCCACGTCGCCTCCAACCCCATGCAGCAGCTTGTCCAGGCATTCGATCGCGGCGATATCACCACCGCCCGTCGCCTCGCCAACCAGCTCGCCCCCCTTGTCCACGCGTTGAATGGCGACGGCTATCAGGCCGTCATGGCCAAGGCTGCGCTCAAGGTCAAGGGTGTTATCCCCTCCACCACCATGCGTCTGCCGAACATCGGTCCCGACGCCACTCAGCTTGACAAGGCTGAAGAGGGCATGCGCGCTGCCGGACTGCTGTAAGCCCGAAACGCTGCATACGGGTTGCCAGCCCGCCGCCCCTGCATGACAGAGCAGAGGCACCACAACAGAAATCCCAAAAAGGTTATGGCACAAGAACAAAAGAAAACAAGCAAGAACACGAATTCTCGCCGTCGCGGTTCCGCGCGCGGCCGCAACGCCAACGGATCCAACAGCCGTACGCCGTCCCGTAAGATCAACGCCACCCGGCAGGCCACCGCACCTCAGCAGGATGCCGTGCTGATCGCCCCGCCGAAGTACCGCAAGGGCTCCATGCGCATCACGCCGCTCGGCGGCTTGGGCGAAATCGGCCGCAACATGAACGTGATCGAATACAACGGTCACCTGCTGCTCATCGACTGCGGCGTGCTCTTCCCCGAGGAGGAGCAGCCGGGCGTGGATCTCATCCTGCCCGATTTCAGCTACATCAAGAACCGTCTCGACAAGGTCGACGCCCTGGTGCTCACCCACGGCCACGAGGACCACATCGGCGGCGTGCCCTACCTGCTCAAGCTGCGCCCGGACATCCCGCTGATCGGTTCCAAGCTGACCCTCGCCTTCGTGGACGCCAAGTGCAAGGAACACCACCAGAACCCCACCAAGGTTGAGGTTGCCGGCCGTGAGAAGCTCAAGGTGGGCCCCTTCGACCTCGAATTCGTCAACGTCACCCACTCCATCCCGGACGCCCTGGCCGTCTATGTCAAGACCCCGGCCGGCTCCCTGATCGACACGGGCGATATCAAGCTCGACCAGCTGCCGCTCGACCACCGCATCACCGACCTCGTCGAATTCGGCAAGATCGGCGAAAAAGGCGTGGACCTGCTGATGATGGACTCCACCAACGCCGAGGTGCCCGGCTTCGTCAAGCCCGAGACCTCCATCGGCCCGGCCCTTGACCAAGCGTTCGCCCAGGCCACCCGCAAGATCATCGTCGCCAGCTTCTCCTCCCACGTGCACCGTGTGCAGCAGGTGGTGGACGCCGCCCACAAGTACGGCCGCAAGGTCGTGTTCGTCGGCCGTTCGATGGTGCGCAACATGTCCATCGCCGCCGATCTCG
Source organism: Bifidobacterium sp. WCA-178-WT-4B (assembly GCF_009696495.1). Classification (NCBI taxonomy): domain Bacteria; kingdom Bacillati; phylum Actinomycetota; class Actinomycetes; order Bifidobacteriales; family Bifidobacteriaceae; genus Bifidobacterium; species Bifidobacterium sp. WCA-178-WT-4B. The sequence goes on from NZ_VULV01000011.1 coordinate 54,874, forward strand.
GCTACCTGCACATCCCCGAAGGCACCGTCGTGGACCTGAGGCAGGCCAACGACATTCAGGACGACAAGCTCGTCTTCATGTGCACCGGCTCCCAAGGCGAGCCGATGGCCGCACTCGGCCGCATCGCCGACGGCAACCACCGCGACATCCACATCAACGAGTTCGACACCGTGATCCTCGCCAGCTCCCTGATCCCGGGCAACGAGCACGGCGTCTACAAGGTGATCAACAAGCTCGTGCAGCTCGGCGCCAAGGTCGTCAACCGCGACAACGCGGCCGTGCACGTGTCCGGCCACTGCAACGAGGGCGAGCTGCTGTACATGTACAACATCGTCAAGCCCAAGTGTGCCATGCCGATCCACGGCGAAAACCGCCACCTGGTGGCCAACGGCCTGATCGCCGTCAAGACCGGCGTGGACCCGCAGAACGTGGTCTTGGCCGAAGACGGCGATGTGGTCGACCTGTACCACGGCAAGGCCGCGGTCGTCGGCTCCGTGCCGTGCGGCTACGTGTACGTCGATGGCGATTCCGTCGGCGAGCTGACCGACGAGGAGCTGGAGAAGCGCCGCATTCTCGGCACCGAGGGCTTCGTCTCCGCGTTCGTGGTGGTCGACACCGACAACCAGGAGGTCGTCACCGGCCCGAAGATCTACCTGAACGCCGTGGCCGAGGACGAAAGCGAGTTCGACAAGGTCCGTCACCAGATCGTCGAACAGCTCAACGACCAGATGATGCAGGGCACGCGCGATACCTACAAGCTGCAGCAGACCATGCGCCGCACGCTCGGCAGCTGGGTTGCACGCCAGCTGCACCGCAAGCCGATGATCGTGCCCGTCGTGGCCGACATCGCCCAGGACGTCGAAACCGTAGAAACCAAGTAGTTCGGATTATCCAGGGACGACCGTAAGGAGTAATTGAAGTCATGCCCGGTTCTAATCTCACTCGTATTGAAGCCGAAGAACGTAAGGCCGTTATCGAAGCGCCGATTCACTATCACGTCGACCTTGACCTGACGGTCGGCGCGAAGTATTTCGGCTCCAAGTCGCTCATCTGCTTCAACGCGAAGCCCGGTTCGTCGACCTTCCTCGACCTGATCGCCGACGAAGTGACCTCCATCGACCTCAACGGCAAGTCCCTGGACCCGGCCGTGGCCTTCCAAGACAACCGCATCGAACTGACCGACCTCAAGGAGAAGAACGAGGTCACCGTCGAAGCCAAGTGCCGTTACTCCAACACCGGCGAGGGCCTGCACCGCTCGGTCGACCCGTCCGATGGCAACATCTACCTGTACTCCCAGTTCGAGGTGCCGGACGCTCGCCGCGTCTACGCCGTGTTCGACCAGCCCGATCTGAAGGCCACCTTCGACTTCAAGGTGCTCGCCCCCGCCAGCTGGATCGTCACCTCCAACATGCCGGTCGCCTCCATCGAGGACGATTCGCGCACGACCCTTGACGGCACCCTCGGCGACAAGCCGAACGAAAGCACCCGCCTGTGGGACTTCGAGCCGACCCCGGTGATGAGCTCCTACCTGACCGCCATCTGCGCCGGCCCGTACGCCGAATGGCACACCGAATACCTGAACGAAGACGGCCGTACCGTGCCGATGGCCCAGTACTGCCGCCAGTCGTTGGCCAAGGCCTTCGCGAAGGACGTCGACTACCTGTTCGACATCACCAAGAAGGGCTTCGCGTTCTACGCCAAGACCTGGGGCGTGCCCTACCCGTACGCCAAGTTCGACCAGATCTACGTTCCCGAATACAACGCGGGCGCCATGGAGAACATCGGCATGGTCACCATCCGCGACTCCTACGTGTTCGAATCCAAGGTGACCGACGCGCTGGCCGAGCGCCGCGTGGTGACCGTGCTGCACGAGCTCGCGCACATGTGGTTCGGCGACTACGTGACCATGAAGTGGTGGAACGACCTGTGGCTCAACGAGTCCTTCGCCGAATTCACCTCCACGCTCGCCACCGCCGAGGCCACCGAATGGCACGACGCCTGGGCCACCTTCTGCTCCGGCGAGAAGAGCTGGGCGTTGCGCCAGGATCAGCTGCCCACCACGCACCCGATCGTCGCCCCGATCAACGACCTCAACGACACCTATGTCAACTTCGACGGCATCACCTACGCCAAGGGCGCCTCCGTGCTGAAGCAGCTGGCATTCTATGTGGGCCGCACGCAGTTCTTCGAAGGTATCCACAATTACCTGAACCGCCACGCCTACTCCAACGCCACCCTGGCCGACCTGCTGAGCGAACTGGAGAAGACCTCCGGCCGCGATCTCAAGGCCTGGAGCGCCAAGTGGCTGGAGGAATCCGGCATCAACACGATCGCCACCGACCTGACCGTAAACGCGGACGGCACCATCGCCGAACTGAAGCTCACCCAGAGCGCGCCGGCCGAACACCCGGTGCTGCGCCCGCATCGCCTGGCCGTCGGCTTCTACAATGAAGACGCCGCAACCGGCAAGATCGTGCGCACCGAGCAGTTCGAACTCGACGTGGATGGCGAAACCACCATCGTCGAGGCCGCGGCAGGCAAGCCGCGCCCGGCATTCGTGCTGGTCAACGACAACGACCTGACCTACACTAAGATCCGTTTCGACGCCGAATCCCAGGCATTCGCCGAAGCCAACCTGCATCGTTTCGACGATGCCCTGGCCCGCGCCGTGACCTGGCTCGCCTTCTGGGACATGACCCGGGACGGCGAGTTCCCGGCCGAGCGTTTCGTGGACATGACCCTGCGCCTGCTGTCCACCGAAACCGAGTCCACCACCTTCCGCTACGCGCTGGCCTGCATGAGCACCACCGCCCACCACTACGTGGCGCCCGCCCGCCGCGACGATGTGCTGCGCCACGTGGCCGCCGAACTGTGGACCCTGGCCAACGCCGCCGAAGCCGGCTCGGACACCCAGTTCCAGCTCGCCACTGCCTACCTGGGCTATGGCGAGGAGGGCGACGCCGCATTCGCCGCCAACGCACACGGTCTGCTGGACGGCACCGTGCGTCTTGAAGGCCTCGAAATCGACAACAACTTCACGTGGACCATCGTCCAAGCGCTCACCTCCGTCAATGAGATGACCAACGACGACGTGGACGCGCAGCTCGCCAAGAAGGAGACCACGGAAAACCGCGAGTTCGCCTACGGCGCCCGCGCCTCCATGGCCACCGCTGAGGCCAAGGAATGGGCTTGGGATCAGGCGCTCCACAACGACGAGCTGACCAACTCCCAGCTCGAGGCCGTGGCCGGAGGCTTCTCCGCCACCCCGCGCCACGATCTGGCCGAGCCATTCGCCGCCCGGTATTTCGAGGCCGTCGACTGGATCTGGGCAAACAAGACCTACCACATGGCCGAGGCCCTGCTCAACGGCCTGTACCCGGGCTACGCCGATCCCGCCACGCTGGTCCGGCTCGGTGACGCATGGCTGGACGAGCATGGCGCCGCGGACAACGCCCTGAGGCGTCTGATCATCGAGAACGTGGCCTCCTCCCACCGCACCCTCAAGGTTCGTGAATACAACGACGCCCTCTGACCGGTGAGCGCCGACTTCATCGGCCATGGGACACTCGCCCCGTGTCGTCAATGCGGTTTACCTCGTCGGGCATGCAAACCGGCGGAGTTCGTGCGAAATCCTTGTGAGAATTTCGCACGAACTCCGCCGGTTCTCTATTATTTCCTTACTGCTGCGTCCAATCGTATTCAGGAAATACGTTGACGGTACAGACTACACATTTCGGGCCAATCGGTCTGGATGACGTCGACGCCAAGAGCCAGCATTTTTCCCCACCCATACTGAGGACCACGAATAATGGATGTGGTGTCATCATACCCGCATAGACCGTTCTGTTCGTTGCCCAAATCTAGTGCGTTGACGAAGGCGAAGAGGTTGCGCTCGTGCAACCGTGTGAACACGGATGAATCGTTGAACGGCGTATCACATGTTTTCGCAATCAGTTCCACTCCGACGGTGTTGATCCGCTCATCTTCCACGAACAGTTCCAATTGCTCCGTTCGTTCGATCATGCCCATGAACATGTACTTGACCGCGTGATCGGCCAGCGCCGACAGATACCGGGGCTCCGCCGGACACTTGAGCAGCAGCCTGTCCTCCAGATGCAGCCCGTCGAGCCAGTCGAGGAAACCGGTGTCCCAGTACCGCCAGGAGCGGTCGATGTTCACGACGATGTCCGGAATCCCTTTCAGGATGTCTCCCGCACGCTCGACATGACCATAGTATGTGTCGGGATAATCGCTGTACCGTAGTGCGGCGATCTCCTCCCCCGTCCTGCCGAGCAGGCTGCCGACGTCGCCGAGCCGGGACGGCTCGAAACCGTCATGGAAGGCGAAATACTCGCCGTCGGAGGAACGTATGATGTCGATCTCCGCGATATCGGCCCCCACCACCTTCGACGCGATGACGGCCCGCAGCGTGTTCTCCCTGATGTCGCCGCGCGGCGCGCCGCGATGGGCGGCGATGGCGAAGGGATGATTCGCCAGGGACTTGTTGAGGAAGGCGTTTACCGTCGCATACCGCTCCCGTCCGAAGCTCCTCATCGCGTCACCGCCTTGTTGTAGGTGGCGATGTCCTGCGCGGCCTTGGCCTCGCCGTCCTTCATGGCCGTCTTCATGTCCTTGCCGTTCAACGCCTCGTTGAAGGCGGCGATCACATCCTTGCGGATCGAGGGGAAGGCGCCGGTGCGGCAGCCCAGGGATGCGCTGGAGGCGGGGTTGGCGTTCAGTTGATCGTAGAACACCTTGACATTCGGATCGGCGAGTTCCTCCCTGCCCTCCTTCTCCTGCGCGGCCTTCCCATTGGCGAACAGGTAGCCGGTGGCCTTGGAGAACACCGCCTGGGCGTGTGGGGTCAACATGAACTTCGCGAACTCATAGGCGGCCTTCTGCTCGGCCTCGCTGTGCTCGGCGGACACGACCCAGAGGGAATTGCCGCCGATGGGGGTGCCGGCGGCCTTGGAGTCGTCGAGCTTGGGGAAACGGGCGACCACGACGTTGTCGGGTGAGCTTCCCGGCTGCATGGTGGTGTAGCCGCCGGACGAAGCCAACGCCAGTCCCAGCTGATTCGAGGTGAACGCGGAGCTTATGGCGCTGGAGCCATTACCGGGGTTGAGCCCCACGCCGGAGCGGAACATGTCGGCGATCTGCTCGAAGGCCTTCACCTGCCTGGCGTCGCTCATCATGATGCCGTTCACGGGTTTGCCCGAGCGCCCGTTGCCCGGGGTGCAGATATCGATGCCGGCATTGGCGCTGAGCTGTTCGAGGATCCATGAATCTGTCATGATCATGGAATAGCCGTAGGCGCCGGTCTTGTCGTGGATCGTCTTGGCCCACTGCACGACCTCATCAAAGGTTTTGGGTGGGTTGGCGACATCGAGCCCGGACTGTTCTGCCAGCTGCCTGTTGATGTACATCACCGGTTCAGAAACCGCCATAGGCATGGACAATAAGCCTTTGTCGTCACTGTAGTATTTTCTGATGACTTTGGGAATATCGGATTCAGCGGAATCGCTGCCTTTTTCGTCGAGCTTGTAGATTGGTGTGGTTATTTTGCTGTCCAGCATGAAGCCTGTGGAGATGTCGCTCATCTGCAGGATGGCTGGCGTGGACTTCGATTGCACGGCCGCGGAGAACTTCTGCTGCACGTCGGCGTAGGAGCCTTGGTAGGAGGCCTTCACCTTGATCTTGCCTTTGTTGGCGGCGTTGAACTCGCTGACGAGCTGGTTGATGGCGTCCTTTCCTGAGCCGGAATTCGAATACCAGAAGGTGATTTCCTGTTCTCCCGAGGTGGCAGTGGCATTGGAATTTGTTTTTGCGCCGCAGCCACTCAGAGCAGATATTGAAATCGATGCCGCCATGACGAGGGCGGCGAAGCGATGTTTATGCATCTCTTTTTTCCTTTCAGTGATTATCATCATGTTGGGATGAATGTTTATTTGATGCCGCTCGCGACGTTCATGCCGCGTAGCTGACGGTTGAAGATCAGGGTGAGCGCCAAGGTGGGGATGATCGCGATGGCCGACCCGGCCAGCACGACGCCCATGTTCGACGACTCGGTTCCGGAAAGCTGCGTGATGCCCACCTGAATGGTCCGGTTCTCCGGTGAGTTGGTGACCAGCAACGGCCAGAAATAACCGTTCCAGGCGGCCACCGCGGCGTTGATCGTGGCGGCGATCACCGTGGAACGCGTGACCGGCAGCAGGATAGAAAGCAGGAAACGCAGATGCCCGGCGCCGTCGAGCAGCGCCGCCTCGTGCAGTTCCTTCGGGAAGGTCTGGAACGCCTGACGGAACAGGAACACGGTGAAGCCCTGCACCAGGTAGGGCAGGAAGATGGCGGGGATGGTGTCGATCAGCCCCCAGTCGGTGATGCTTAGATAATTGGACAGCAGCGTGGTCTCGCCGGGTATCATCATGCTCACCAGGAACACCATCATCCACAGCTGCGGACGCTTGAGATCGCAGAACACGATGGCGTACGCCGCCAGGATGGCGGTGACGATCTGGCCGAGGGTCTGGCACACCGTCACCAGGATGGAGTTGAACACCTGACGCACCAACGGCATGGAGTTCGCGGCCTGCGCGAAATTGCGCAGGGACGGCGCGTGCATCCCGCCGCTGGCGTCGAAGGACAGCGCCCCGACGGCGATGTAGAGCACGGGCAGCAGGATCACCAGCGTCAGCGCCAAGGACACGACGCACAATGCGGCATGGGAGATACGGGAACGGTGCGGCATCAGCAATCCACCTTCTTGTCGAGGAACTTGAACTGGAGGAGCGTGAACGCGAACACGAACACGAACAGCACGACGCCCAGGGCCGAGGCGATGCCGAAGTTGGCGCTGCCGGCGTTGAACGCCGCGGTGTAGATGTTGTAGGTGATGGTGGTGGTGGCCGAGCCGGGGCCGCCTTTGGTGAGGATGCTGATCTGGGCGAAGGCCTGAAGCGTCCCGATGCAGGCCGTTATGGCGACGTAGAACAGCGTCGGTGCGATGAGCGGCACCACCATCGACCACTGGATGCGGGCCTCGCTGGCACCGTCAACGCGCGCCGCCTCGAGAATCTCCGGGTCCACGCCGTCGATGGCGGAGCAGATCAGGATCAGGTCGAAGCCGAGCCCCGTCCAGATGGTGACCATGATGATGGTGGGGAACGCCCACTTGGCGTCGGTGAGCCAGCCGACGGCCGGCGCTCCCAGCCTGCCCAGCAGCATGTTGACGATGCCCGTGGGGGAAAGCACGGCGAGGAAGCCCAGAGAGGCGGCCGCCACGGATACGCTCACGGTGGAGGTCATGAGCGTGCGGAACAGCTTGCTGCCATGGAACTGCCGGGTCAGCAGGATGGCGAGCAGCGTGCCGAACACCAATCGTCCCAGCACCACGGCGATCGCGTACACCATGGTACGCACCAGCACGCTGACGAACGAGGGATCGGTGAGCACGGTGACATAGTTTGCAAGGCCGACGAAGCCGGTGGGCGTGCCGAAGAGGTCGGTGCTCTGGAGGCTCATCACCACGACCTTCACCAACGGCACAAAGGCGAACACCGTAAGCAGAAGTAGACCTGGCGTCAGCAACAGTGCGCCGGCTATCCGATTGCGTGTGCGTACCTGTATTTCCGATGTGCGCATTCTGGTTTTGTCCATATGCGTAAATCCTTTCGGAGGTTTTTCATCCCGCATGGGATTAATCCTTTTCTGAAGTCTCTTGTGTTTCCCGGGTCAATGGTATTGAGCTGAATTGCGGTCATTTCGCTGATTAACCGAGTATTGTTTTTTTTTCATGGCTTATTAACGGTTGCCTCGATCACGTATACGTCGGGCGTTCCCGTACCATCCCCTGCTCGGCCCCGGAGTGGATTCCGTGGCGGTTTTTCGCCGAGTCGCGCCCCGCGCCGCGGTACAACGACTACGATGGTGCGGGTAACGCGATACAAGGAGTGGAACTTCATATGCCGAAGATGTTTGGAACCGATGGTGTTCGAGGACTGGCCAATAGGGATTTGACCGCACGTCTGGCGTTGGATCTGGGCGATGCCGCCGTGCGTGTGCTCGGCGACGCCGGCACCCAAGACGATCAGCCTGAGGGGCGCCGCCGCGCGCTCGTGGGCCGTGACACCCGTGTGTCCGGTGATTTTCTGGCTTCCGCCCTGTCCGCGGGCATGTCCGCCGGCGGCTTCGACGTGATCGACGCCGGCATCATCCCCACTCCGGGCGTGGCCTACCTGACCTCCGTGCTCAACGTCGAGATGGGTGCCGTGATTTCCGCCTCCCACAACCCGATGCCCGACAACGGCATCAAGTTCTTCGCACGCGGCGGGTTCAAGCTGCCCGACCAGAAGGAAGACGACATCGAGTCCGTGCTCGGCCAGGACTGGGACCGCCCGACCGGTGCCGGCGTGGGCCGCGTGAGCCACGACCAGACCACCGCCACCAACCTGTACATCGATCATCTGGTGGCCACCATCGCTCCGCTGAACGATGACAAAACCCAGCCCAAGCCGCTCAAGGGCCTGAAGATCGTGGCCGACTGCGCCAACGGCGCCACTTCCGTGGTGGCTCCCGAAGCCCTGCGCCGTGCCGGTGCGGATGTAATCGTGATCAACGCCTCGCCGGACGGCTACAACATCAACAAGAACGCCGGTTCCACCCACCCCGAGCAGCTGCAGGCCATGGTCAAGGCCACCGACGCCGTGATGGGCGTGGCCTTCGACGGTGACGCCGACCGTTGCCTCGCCGTGGACGAAGACGGCAACATGATCAACGGCGACCAGATCATGGGCATTCTGGCCCGCGCCAAGCAGCGCGAAGGCAAGCTCAACCACGACACCCTCGTGGTCACCGTGATGAGCAACCTCGGTCTGAAGCTCGCCCTGAAAGACATGGGCATCAAGACCGTGGAAACCGCCGTGGGCGATCGTTATGTGCTTGAGGAGATGCTCAAGGGCGATTACTCGCTCGGCGGCGAGCAGTCCGGCCACGTGATCAACCGCGAATTCGCCACCACCGGCGACGGCACCCTGACCGCACTGACCCTGTGCAACGAGGTCGTCAAGTCCGGCAAGAGCCTGAAGGAGCTCGCCGCCGACTTCCCACAGCTGCCGCAGACCCTCATCAACGTGCCGAACGTGGACAAGAAAGCCGCCGCCACCAACAAGCGCATCCAGGATGCCGTGGCCCGCGAGGAGGAACTGCTGGGAGACACCGGCCGTGTGCTGCTGCGCCCCTCCGGCACCGAACCGCTCGTGCGCGTGATGGCCGAGGCCGCCACCCAGGCCTACGCCGACGAAGTCTGCACCCGCCTCGCCAAGATCGTCGCCGAAGAACTCGCGCTGTAGCACCCTTCCCTAAGGAAAAACAATGTTTGGAAAGAACGCCAAAGTCGACCTCGAACTCAACCGTGACGTCGAACAACTCATCAAAACCGGCGGCAAGGAGAAGATTCTGCCCATCGTGCAGGCCGGCGAACCGGTGTTGCGCCAACGGACAGTGGCCTACAATGGCCAGCTTTCCAAGCGTACGCTCGTCAAACTCATCGATACGATGCACACCACCATGCTGGAGGCACCCGGCGTGGGGCTCGCCGCCACCCAGATCGGCTTGGGGCTCGCGCTCGCCGTGGTCGAAGACCACGTGCGCGACGACGAGGATGATCCGCGCGAAATCGCGGAATTCCCCTTCCACGTGATCATCAATCCGAGCTACAAACCCACCAGCGACAAAACCGCCTCGTTCTACGAAGGCTGCCTGAGCTTCGACGGATACCAAGCCGTGCGCAAGCGTTGGCTCGACATCACCGCCGAATGGGATGATGAAGACGGCAAGCACCACAGCGAGCCGTTGCACGGCTGGCCCGCACGCATCTTCCAGCACGAAACCGATCATTTGAGCGGCGAGCTGTATATTGATCGCGCCGAAATCCGTTCGCTGACCACCAACGAGAACCTCGAGGACTATTGGTGCGACGACCCGGTGCCCACCGAGGCCGCTGAAGAGCTCGGTTTCGCACTATGACCGACCGCGCATGGTTCGACGCCGCCAAGGGAGACATTCCCCAATGGGCGGCGTCCATGCCCAAGGACGCCGATGGCACCACCATCGACTGGGACTGGGTGCGTTCTCTGGACCTGGCGCATGGCGTCGGCACGATACCGGAATCCACCCCACGGTCCATCCACGACGCATTGAAGGCCGACTACGCCACACGCGAGCGTCTGGAATCGATCATCGCCCAATGCAACAGCGCATTCATGACCGATTTCGACCGGCTCATCGGCTCCTATCGTCTGCCTCGTGCGCTCGCCTACGCCAATCGCCGGCTCAACGACAACATCAACACGATGTTGCATCTGGGTGAACAGCAACACCTATGGGCGGTCAGTCGCGAACGGCGGGGGAGGGCCACCATTGCCGTGCTCAAGCCGTACTCCGGCAGCGGCCCGTCGAACGATGACCAAGGCATGCTGGATCTGAGCGGCGAAGCCGGTGGCGCATCTGCCGGAAATACTGCCGCCGAAAACAGCGATGTCAAGTTCCCCACAACAGTCGCCTTGGACGATATCCAAGATCGCACGGAGGCGATTCTTGACGCACGCGCCAAACGGCGTAAGGCCCAGCGCTTCCAGAAGCGTGCGGGCGATGCGGCGATGGCCCGCGCCAATCTCTCCGGCGCGACTTCGCCGGGTGGTGCCGCTCTGCCGGGTGGTGCCGCCGCGTCTGGCAACGCTATCGGACACCATCCCAAGCCCGACTGGCGCGACGCCTATCTGCCCGGCCGCGACGTGGACGCGGTGATGGGCATCGACATCGAAACCACCGGCATCGATCCGGCGCGTGACTACATCATCGACGTCGGCTTCGAATTCATGAACATGGCCAGTCCGCGCCCGGCCGGCGAACCCGAGACATACGCCTATGAGCAGGGCTATTATGCCGCCGGCGACGCCTACGGCCAGTCTCGTCTCGCTTTTGGCGTGCCGCCGGAAAACGCGGCGCTCGGCAACGCCCTCATCGCCAAACTCACCGGCATCGATGTACGCGGCCGCAGCAGCGAGGCCGGGTACCGACTCTTCGACGAATGGCCCCAAGCCCAGGCCGGCCTGCTCGCGCGGCTTACCCAGCAGCCGTACGTGGCGCATAACGCCACCTTCGAACATAGCTGGTTCATGCTGAACGTCGCCGGATATGCGGAAAGCTACCGTGCCGGGCGCATCACCATCATCGATACCCTGCCGATGAGCCGGCAGTGGGACCCCGGCGCGGTACCCACCAACGAGCATCCTTACGGAGACAACACGCTCGACGCCTACGCCAAACGTCAGGGCGCGCTTGATTCCGCCCACAACGAACGCCACTTGGGCCTTGAGGATTCGCACATCATGCTGGTGGCCATGAAACACCATCTGGCGGCGCTGAAAGCGCAAGGGAAAGGGCCGTGGGGGCCCGCCGGCAGGTCTGGCGTCGGCGGCAAGTCTTGCCGTTCTCGCTGAACATGTGGAGCAGCAGTTACAGACAGAACGACATGTACAGGGGAAGCAAACGGCGATGGTCTTTCTTCGCCATGGGGCGTGGGTGGAGCACGTATTCCTCTCCCGTTCTGCTGGCGAACTTCGCGCGGAACTTGTCGAGGGATATCGTCGAGTATCGTTTGCCGGACTTGACCTCGATGGGGCTGATCCGCGGTTTCATCGCGGCGTCCGGGTACGGGCGCACGATCAGGAAATCGATCTCCATGCGCTCTTCACGCACGTTGGACGACTTCGCATAGAAATACAGGTCATGGCCGGCCGCGGCCAGCTGCTGGGCGACCGCGTTCTCGGCGAGCATGCCCTCGTTCACGCCGTCGGCACCCAGCAGCACCTGACGGTACACATCCGGCAGCGACGGGCCGTCCGCGGAGAACGCCATGGTAGACAGCAGGCCGGTGTCGGCCATATAGCATTTCACGACCGTGTCGTCGGCGCTGAGTGCTAATCCCAGCGACGGGTCCTCGGCCAGCGTGCACAGGTTGACAGTCGCGGCCTCGCGCATCCATGCAAAGGCCGTCATGAAGTCACGTGAGCGTGACCCCTCCTCGACCTGGGTGTAGACCAGTTTCTTCTCGTGCTTCGCCAGCTGTCCGGGAATCGCGTCGAACACTGCGCGCACGCGCTTCGCTGCTAGTCCGCCGTACTTGCCAATATCCTCCCGATACAGTTTGAGTACCAGGCGCTTGGCCCTGTCCGCCGCGGCCATGTTGCGGGCGGGAGCGTAGGCCGCCACCGCCTGGGGCATGCCTCCGACCAGCATGTACTCGCGCCATAGACGCGATGCCTTACGATGCAATGAGTCCGGCAATGCCACGCCGGAATCGAACGCGTGGCGGATCATCCGAACCAGGGCATCCTCACCCATCGCCCACAAGAACTCCTCGAAATCCATCGGTCCCATGCGCATGGACTCCTCCTCGGAGGGGATCAGGATGTCCTTCACGTTGGCGTTGATGGAGATCAGCGAACCGGTCTCGATGTAGTCGAACCGTCCATCGGCGACCAGATGTTTGATGAACTCCCTCGCGGGGGGAAACATCTGGACCTCATCGAAGATGACCAGTGACTGGTGCTGCGTGAGCGTTACGCCAAGCGCCGCGCTCAGGTACAGGAACAGGCCGTCGAGGTCGTTGCGTAGGTCCAGGAACGTCTGTTTGAACTCGGCGTCCACTCGCGTGAAATCAATAAGAGCATATGACTCGTATTCGTTCTTGGCGAACTCTTCGGCGACTGTGGACTTGCCCACGCGGCGGGCACCCTCGATTAGCATGGCGGTCCTGTCATCAGCTCCCTTCCATGCCAGTAGTCTGTCGTACGCCTTCCTCCGGAACATCAACACTCCTTGATTGCACGTTTCTAAGGTTTTATCATATCACTAAATTGCACATTTATAAGGTTTTATATTTGGGGTAAACACACCTTTTTGAGTTCTAGACATGGTGTGACATACGTGCGGTGAAGCCCGCGTACTGATTGGTCAAGTTAAAAGAACATTTCGTGCGTGGCGGTCGTGCAGATTTGCATCGGTATCTGAATAGGCGTTTACGCCGTGAGCGGATTGTATCGGTTTGTAGTCGGTCGTAAGCGGTGAGTACAATATTGGCTTCGTGAGTGACTATCAGGACAGCCGACAGCAGCGTGAGAACCGCCGCCGCACCATCGTGCGTGTGGTGTGCGTCGTCATAGCTGTGGCCATGCTCGGCTCCTTGGTTATCCCGGCGATCTACGCGGGGCTTTGACGTTGCCTTCGCATATTCGTGCCCGCAGTTGAACACGTCTGATGCGAGGGATTTGTGAGGTCGCCCGGCCGGCTATCGGCAAGGCAGGCCCGGAACCTTCTGGCAGCATGGATTGCAGGCGGATGCGTGTGTGGCGCGGCAATGCCCGCCAACGCCAGAGGAATGTGCGAAGGCTGTCAACAAGGACGTGACTTCCCAAAGAATCTCAAAGAATCAACAGTAAGGTAAACCACGATGGCAGAATTTGACTTTACCCAGGCGATCGGCGAAGCCCGCGCCAAATACGAATCCATCGCCAAGGCGCTGGACGTCGACCGGCTCAAGGCCGATATCAAGGATCTCGAAACGCAGGCCGCGGCCCCGGGCCTGTGGGATGATCCGGAAAACGCCCAGAAGATCACCAGCCGGCTGTCCGCCGCGGAATCGCAGCTGAAGCGTCTGAACTCCGCCTCCCAGCGCATCGACGATGTGGAAACGCTCGTTGAACTCGGCCACGAGGAGGGCGACCAGGACTCTCTGGACGAGGCGCAAAGCGAAATCGGCGAGATTCAGAAGGATCTCGACCAGATGGAGATCCAGACCCTGCTCGATGGCGAATACGACGAACGTTCCGCCGTGGTGACCATCCGCTCCGGTGCCGGCGGCGTCGACGCGGCCGACTTCGCGCAGATGCTGTTGCGCATGTACCTGCGCTACTGCGAGCGTAACGGCTTCAAGGCCAAGGTCATGGACACCTCCTACGCCGAAGAGGCCGGCATCAAGTCCGCCACCTTCCAGGTGGATGCCCCCTATGCTTACGGCCGACTGTCCGTGGAGGGCGGCACCCACCGTCTGGTGCGCATCTCCCCGTTCGACAACCAGGGCCGCCGCCAGACCAGCTTCGCCGCCGTGGAAGTGGTGCCGCTGGTCGAGGCCACCGATCACATCGACATTCCGGATACGGACATCCGCGTGGACACCTACTGCTCCTCCGGCCCCGGCGGCCAGGGCGTGAACACCACGTACTCGGCCGTGCGCATCACCCACCTTCCCACCGGCATCGTGGTGACCATGCAGGATGAGCGTTCGCAGATTCAGAACCGTGCCTCCGCCATGGCCGTGCTCCAGTCCCGACTGCTCGTGCTGCGCCACGAGGAGGAGGCCAAGAAGAAGAAGGAGCTCGCCGGCGACATCAAGGCCAGCTGGGGCGATCAGATGCGCTCCTACGTGCTGCACCCCTACCAGATGGTCAAGGATCTGCGCACCGGCTACGAAACCAGCCAGACCCAGGCCGTGTTCGACGGCGACATCAACGCGTTCATCGAGGCCGGCATCCGCTGGCGCCATGAACAGCGCCGCGCCGCCGAAACCGAGGAGTAAGTAGCATTATGGCACTGATCTCACTGGACAATGTGTCCAAGATCTATCCCAAAGGCACCCGACCGGCGCTTGACGACATCAACCTCGATATCGAACGCGGTGATTTCGTGTTCCTTGTGGGTGCGTCCGGCTCCGGCAAGACCACGCTCTTGAGCCTGCTGTTGCGCGAGGAAGAGGCCACCAACGGCGAGATTCGCGTGGCCGGCAACGATCTGCGGCGCATCACCAACCGTCAAGTGCCGCAGTACCGCCGTTCGCTGGGCTTCGTGTTCCAGGATTACAAGCTGCTCAATAACAAAACCGTATGGGAGAACGTGGCGTTCGCCCTTGAGGTGATCGGCACGCGGCGGTCCACCATCAAATCGTTGGTGCCCAAGGTGCTGGATACCGTGGGGCTTACCGGCAAGGAAAAGAACTACCCACATGAGCTCTCCGGTGGCGAGCAGCAGCGTGTGGCCATCGCCCGCGCCTACGTGAATCACCCGCAGATTCTGCTGGCCGACGAGCCCACCGGCAACCTCGACCCGACCACTTCGCTGGGCATCATGGAAGTGCTGGACGCCATCAACCGCACCGGCACCACCATCGTCATGGCCACGCATAACGAAGAGATCGTCAACTCGATGCGCAAGCGCGTGGTCGAACTGCACAACGGCAAGATCGTGCGTGACGAGGCTCATGGATCCTATGATTCCGCCCTGTTCTTCCCGGATGCCGAAGTCGAAGCCAAGTCCGACACCGCCCATCATGTGCTGGCGGCGGCGACCAAGGCCATCGAGGGCGGTGACGAGCCGTCCGAAGGCATCGCCCGTTTGGCCAATTCCGTGCATTCCGGCCGCACCGGCCGCTATGGCGAGACGTTTGCGCCGCTGGAAAACACGCTGACCTGGGGCAAGGGCATTCCGCTGGACGAGCAGGCCGCCGCCCTGGAAAGCACCCAGGCGTTCGACCCGTTCAAGGACGAGTCCGGCGAGACCGCCGCGGTTGCCGATACGTCCGTGTCATCCGCCGCCGAGCCGCCGGCCCCGCCGGAACTGCCCGCACCGCCGGAACTGCCCGAACCGCCCGCACCGCCGGCCAACGAGCAGTCCGCCGGCGAGCAGTCCGCCGCAGACCAAACATCCGACGATCAACCCGCTGAGGGCGCTAAGGAGTAAGGGGGATCATCATGCGAGCACGATTCATTCTGTCCGAAACGTGGGCCAACCTCACCCGTAACCTGTCGATGCTGCTGTCTCTGACGCTGGTCACCTTCATCTCGTTCCTGTTCATCGGCGCTTCGGTGCTTACTCAGGCGCAGATCACCAAAGCCAAGGGCGACTGGTACGACAAGGTCGAGGTCGTGGTATGGCTATGCCCCGACGGCACCAGCCAATCCGCGAACTGCGCTTCCGGCAAATCGCCCTCAGCCAATGAGATCACGGCACTGCAGAAAACCATTCGCGACGAACTCAACGACGTGGTCTCCAACATTGACTACGTCAGCAAGCAGGACTTCTACGACAACACATTCACCAAGCAGTACCCGAATGGCGAATTCCAAGGCCGTACGCTGACCGCGGACGATATGCAGGACTCCCTCTGGCTCAAGCTGAAGGATCCGACCAAATATCAGGTGGTCTCCGAAGTGCTCTCCAGCAAGGAGGGCGTGGAGGACGTCACCGACCAGCGCCAGATCTTCGACCCGGTGTTCGCCGTGCTCAACCGAGCCACGGCGGTTACGGCCGTGCTCGCCGGCGTGATGGTGGTGGTCGCCATCCTGCTGACCGGAACCACCATTCGCATGTCCGCCGCATCCAGACGAACCGAAACCGAAATCATGAGGTACGTGGGTGCCTCGAATTGGACGATTCGTCTGCCGTTCATTCTGGAGGGCGCCATCGCCTCGCTGATCGGCTCGGTGCTCTCGTGCCTGATGCTTTCGGCCATTGTGAATGTGTTCATCACCGGCTGGCTGGCGAAATCCATTACCTGGATTCCTTATGTGAATCAGTTCACGGTACTGGTGATATCGCCGTTCCTGGTTGTGGGCGCGATACTGCTGTCCATCATCGCTTCAACCATCTCGTTGCGGCGTTATTTGAGGGCGTAACGCGACCGGCTTACCCACAAGAAATGTGATGATATCGTGTGCAAGCCTCTCAGGTTCACATGTTATGGTATTGGCTTAAGTGAGCGAAAGGACTATTCACATATGACGAATGTACGTGTGATCAAGCCCGCACTGGCGGCATTGGTGGCCGCCGCAGCCTGTGTGGGAGGTCTGGCGTTCAGCTCGGCACAGCCTGCCCAGGCAGACACCTATTCCGACCTGATTACTGCGCAGAACCAGCACGCCGCGTCGGTACAGCGCGAGGCCGAACTCAAGCAGCAGTTGGCCGGTGCCAGCCAGGAATTGGCGGATAAGGTACTTGAGCTGGATGATTTGACGAACAACAAGATTGTCGCCGCCCAGAACAAGGTCACGCAGGCCAACGAGGATGCCGCCACCGCTCAGGACGAGGCCGACGCCGCATCCAAACGTCTTTCCGCCGCGCAGAAAGACAAGGAGACGCTCGAGGAGCAGATCAAGCAGACCGGCAAGGACTACGATGACGCGCACGCCGCCGTGGCCCAGCTGGCCCGTGACGAGATGCACGGCTCGAATGCTTCCGACGTGATGAGCGTGGTGACGGGTGCCACCAGCACACAGGACTTCGTCAACTCCATGCAGTCCCGGGACGCGTTGTCCCGCAACGAGGCGAATGCGGCTTCCTCCGCCGCGACCTCACTGAGCACGTCGAAGAACCGTGGCGAACGTCTGGCGGCCATCGAAAAGCAGATTGCTGTGCTCAAGACCCAGTCCGATGAGAAGGCCGCTTCCGCGCAGACCGCCGCCGAAACCGCGCAAAGCGAACGTGACGCTTTGGACAAGCTACGCCAGGAGGGTGAGACGCGGCGCAACGAACTGTCCTCCATGGTCGACAGTCTGGATTCCCAATCCGCCAAGCAGGCGGCCCAGACCGTACTGATCGCTTCCCAGGTCGATTCC
The DNA here is from genome assembly GCF_009696495.1 of Bifidobacterium sp. WCA-178-WT-4B. NCBI lineage: Bacteria > Bacillati > Actinomycetota > Actinomycetes > Bifidobacteriales > Bifidobacteriaceae > Bifidobacterium > Bifidobacterium sp. WCA-178-WT-4B. Next base: position 72,540 of record NZ_VULV01000011.1, read on the forward strand.
TACAATCGTCAGTTCCAGAAGGAGCAGCAGGACGCCGCCAACCGGGTGGATACCGGTAACCAGGGCGGCACGCCGTCCACTCCGGTGACCCCCGCTCCGGCGCCCGCTCCGGCGCCCGCTCCGGCTCCGGCTCCGGCTCCGGCTCCGGCGCCCGCCCCCGCTCCCGCCCCCAGCGTCGGCGGCCAAGGCACGTCGAACGGCGACTATGGCAACGCCTATGCCGCCGGCCAGTGCACGTACTGGGCGTATGAACGTCGCAGGCAGATGGGCATCGGCACGCCGTCCTATCTGGGCAATGGCGGCTTCTGGTGGCGCAGCGCCCCCGCGTACGGCCTGCGCGTGGACCACACGCCGCAGGTCGGCGCCGCACTCTCCTTCCTGCCTGGTCAGGATGGTGCCGACGGTACCTATGGCCATGTTGCCGTAGTCGAAGCCGTGTATGGCGACGGCACATTCCAGATCTCCGAAATGAACTGGGGTGGTCCGTGGAACATGCACAACCGCACCTTGACCAATTTGGGTCAGTACTGGTTCGTCCACTGACCGGTTGGTTCGGCCGATATATACGGTTGAAGGGTTCCTCTTGAAGAGGAACCCTTTTTCGTATTCGATGCCGGTCCGTGATATCGTCGGATGTTGCGTTGCTACTGCTACCCACGAGTTGTTGCCCACGAAAGGAGGAGACATGCCCAAGGAGACTGGTGAGAAACTCATCGTCCAGAACAAGAAGGCCCGGCATGACTATGCCATCGAAGACAAGTATGAGGCAGGGCTGGCCCTGACCGGCACCGAGGTCAAGTCGTTGCGCGAAGGCCGCGCATCGCTGTCCGAGGCGTTCATCTCCATCGACCGCCGCGGCGAGATGTGGCTGGAGGGCGCGAACATCCCCGAATACCTGAACGGCACATGGAACAACCATGCGCCCAAGCGCAAGCGCAAGCTGCTGCTGCACCGACTGCAGATCACCAAGCTCGCCCGCGGCATCGAGGCCAAGGGATACACGATTGTGCCGCTGAGCCTGTACTTCAAGGACGGTCGCGTCAAGGCGGAGATCGCACTGGCCCGAGGCAAGAAGGAATTCGACAAACGCCAGGCCCTGCGCGAAGAGCAGGACAAGCGTGAAGCCCTACGCGCCATGCGCTACGCCAACATGCGCCACTAGTCCCGCCTCTTGGCTCCCCTCCGGAGGGGAGCCAAGGGTAGGATGTCCGCGTTGTGGGTCGTTTCGCCCACGATTAACGCTTCCGTAGCATTGCACTCCTACGCTCTGGAACCATCTGGGAAACATACCCGCCCAGCTGACTATCCGGAGAGAGGAAATCCAATGTCTCTAAGCAAGGGAATACAATCCGCTGCGGCCGCCGCCCTGAGCGCGGCCATGCTGATCGCCGTGGCGGCCTGTGGCACGACTGACGGCACCGACACCGCATCCAAGAGCGGCGATTCATCCAAGGACTCGTCCAGCACTTCGATTCAAGGCTTCGACACCAGCAGCATCCAGAAGGACGACGAGATTGCCGCACTGCTGCCCGATTCCGTGGCCGGCGACGGCACGCTGACCGTCGGCGCCGATACTTCCTATGCCCCGGCCGAGTTCCTGGCCGAGGACGGCAAGACCCCGGTCGGCTTTGATGTCGACCTGTCCAAGGCGCTGGCCGCAGTGTTCGGACTGAAGGAAAACACCGTCTCCTCCACGTTCGATTCGATTATCCCGTCCGTCGGCTCCAAGTACGACATCGGCATCTCCTCCTTCACCGTGACCAAGGAACGCATGGAGGCTGTGGACTTCGTGACCTACTTCAAGGCCGGTTCCACGTTCGTGGTGCAGAAGGGCAACCCGAACAAGGTCGACTCCTCGAACCTGTGCGGCGTGAAGGTGGCTGTGCAGACCGGTACCACCCAGGAAGAGGAAGTCAACAAGGATAACGAGCAGTGCAAGGCGGACGGTAAGGATGCCATCGACATCCAGTCCTCCAAGCTGCAGACCGATGTGACTACCGCCGTGGCTTCCGGTAAGGCTGATATCTTCTACGCCGATACGCCGGTTGCCGGCTACGCCATCAAGCAGACCGGTGATACGCTCGAGGCCCTCGGCGAGGACGTTGGTGTGACCCCTGAGGCCGTGGCCGTCAAGAAGGGCGATTCCAAGACCGCCGAGGCCGTACAGAAGGCCATCCAGAAGCTGATGGATGATGGCACGTACAAGAAGATCCTCGACACGTGGGGCGTCTCTTCCGGCGCCGTCGACAAGGCCGAGATCAACCCGTCCGTCGAGTAGTTTCGGTTACTATGAAGACTCCCGTTGCCCTGCGGCGGGAGTCTTTTTGTATATGTATGCACTGTAGTGTATAAATATGCTTAACCGTTGATCGTTGCCGTTGAAGCGGCGTAAGAGAGAAGAAGAAACGATTATGCAGTCCACCAAACTGAAGTCCATTATGGCCATTGCACTGAGCTCGGCCATGCTGTTCGCCACCGCCGCTTGCGGCACCTCCGACAAGGCCGATGCCGGTACGGATTCCGATAAGGGCGGCTCCTCCAAGTCGGTCACCATCACCAGCTACGACGTGAGCTCCGTGAAGAAGGACGATGCAATAGCCGCGCTGCTGCCTGAATCCGTGACCAAGGACGGCAAGCTCACCATCGGCACCAACCCCTCCTACGCCCCGGCCGAATTCCTCGACGCCGACGGCAAGACCCAGATCGGCTACGACATGGATCTCGCCCGCGCCATGGGCAACATCTTCGGTCTCGAGACCGAAATCGTCTCCTCCAACTTCGATACGATCATTCCGGCCATCGGCTCCAAGTACGATCTGGGCATCGCCGCCTTCACCATCACCAAGGAGCGCATGGAATCCGTCGACTTCGTCTCCTACTTCACCGCAGGCATGGGCTATGCAGTGGCCGCAGGCAACCCCAAGAACGTCGACGAGAACGACCTGTGCGGTCTGAACGTTGCCGTCGAGACCGGCACCGTCGAGGAAGAGTCCATCAACAAGACAGCCAAGCAGTGCAAGGCGGACGGCAAGAAAGACATCACCATCCAGTCCTCCAAGCAGCAGACCGACGCCACCACCGCTGTGGTGACCGGCAAGGCCGACGTCTTCTTCGCCGATTCCCCGGTTGTCGGCTACGCCATCGCCCAGACCGATGGTCAGCTGGAACAGCTCGGCAAGGACTTCGATGAAGTGCCGAACGCCATCGCCATCAAGAAGGGCGATTCCCAGACCACCGAAGCCGTGCAGAAGGCCATGCAAAAGCTCATGGACGACGGCACATACACCAAGATCCTCCAGCACTGGGGCGTCGAATCCGGCGCACTGGACAAGGCCGAAATCAACCCGGCCGTCGAATAGTCCCCCCAAGAATGCTCCCGCTTGCGGGAGCTGGCTCGCGGAGCGAGACTGAGGGTGGTCCACACGACGCCCAGCAATCCAGATGGGGCGCACTGTTTGTAACACAGTCGCCCCATTCGTGCACTAAGGTTCAATGCTAGTCGCAACTTGCAGTTCAGGCTGCCCAACACATCCAAGGAACCAGATTATGGCGAAGAAAGAAGTCGACGGTGAGGGGCTGAACATCCCCAACCGCATCAAGGCGTTGCCGGTCAAGCGCCCCGGCCCGATTGTGGCCGCAGTGATCGTGGTACTGCTCGCCGCGATGCTCATTCAAGGCTTGATTACCAATCCGCGACTGGATTGGCCCACCGTCTGGAAGTACCTGTTCAACGAGAACGTGCTTGAAGGCATTCGCTATACCTTGGAGCTTACCGTGATCTCCATGGTCGTGGCGATCATCCTGTCGGTGATTCTTGCCATCATGCGCAAATCCATCAATCCGGTGCTGCGCGGCGTCAGCTGGTTCTTCATCTGGTTCTTCCGCGGCACGCCTGTGTACACGCAGCTCATTTTCTGGGGTCTGTTCGCCGTGCTGATTCCCAAGATCAGCCTCGGCATTCCGTTCACCTCGGTGGAGTTCTGGAGCATCGACTCCAACGTGGTGGTCACCGCATTCAACGCCGCATGGATTGGTCTGGCCCTGAACGAGGCCGCCTACCTGTCCGAAATCGTGCGTGCCGGCCTTGAAGCCGTGGACCCCGGCCAGACCGAGGCGGCCAAGGCGCTGGGCATGAACCGCACGCTCATCATGCGCCGCATCGTGCTGCCGCAGGCCATGCGCATCATCATCCCGCCCACCGGCAACGAGACCATCGGCATGCTGAAGACCACCTCGCTGGTCACCGCCGTGCCGTTCACCCTCGAACTGCAGTTCGCCACCAACGCCATCGCCAACCGTATCTACAAGCCGATTCCGCTGCTTCTCGTGGCCTGCTTCTGGTACCTGCTGATCACCTCCATTCTGATGGTTGTGCAGTCCCGCCTCGAGGCGCACTTCGGCAAGGGCTTCGATGCCCGACCGGTGGGCACCAAGGGCAAGCAGGCGCCATTGCCGGGTAAGACCGACGGTGAACCGAAGGATGACGTGGACAAGCTCAACCAGACCACATTTGTCGGATTGAATGCATAAGGCGGGAGCGCGATTATGACTACGAATGACATCACCAGTGTTGCCCCGGTCGTGCGCAAGGCGGCTGACGGTTCCGTGATTCCTGCCGTCGAGGCCGTGCAGGTGCACAAGGCGTTTGGGCCGCTGCATGTGCTCAAGGGCATCGATCTAACCGTTATGCCCGGTACTGTGACCGTGATTCTGGGGCCCTCCGGTTCCGGCAAGTCCACGTTCCTGCGTCTGATCAACCAGCTGGAAACCCTGACCGGCGGTTCCATCGAGGTGGACGGTGAACTCATCGGCTACAAGCACGTGACCAAAAACGGCCAGGACATGCTGCAGACCCTGGACGATAAGGAGATCGCCGCACAGCGCTCTCGCCTCGGCATGGTGTTTCAGCGCTTCAACCTGTTCCCGCACATGACCGCGCTGGAAAACGTGATGGAAGCCCCGATTCACGTGCAGCACCAGTCCAAGAAAGCCGCCCGTGACCTGGCCGTGGCCGAGCTTCAGCGCGTCGGTCTGGGTGATCGCACGGACTATTACCCCTCCCAGCTGTCGGGTGGTCAGCAGCAGCGCGTGGCCATTGCCCGTGCTCTGGCCATGAAGCCGGAGATCATGCTCTTCGATGAGCCGACCTCCGCCCTTGACCCCGAACTGGTGGGCGAGGTGCTCAACGTCATGCGTTCCTTGGCCAAGGAAGGCATGACCATGGTGTGCGTGACCCACGAAATCGGCTTTGCCCGCGAAGTCGCCGACCAGATCGTGTTCATGGACGGCGGCGTGGTCGTAGAAAAGGGCGGCCCCGGCATCATCGACCACCCCACCGAGCCTAGGTTTAAGGACTTCCTACAGCACGTGCTGTAGGAAGGCTGTTATATTACCTCAGCACTGTCGTGCTTCGGCGTCGCCTACAGGGAGCCCACTGGGCTCCCCACTTTACGGCTCCGCCTACAGCACGTGCTGTAGGAAGGCTGTTATATTACCTCAGCACTGTCGTGCTTCGGCGTCGCCTACAGGGAGCCCACTGGGCTCCCCACTTTACGGCTCCGCCTACAGCACGTGCTGTAGGAAGGCTGTTATATTACCTCAGCACTGTCGTGCTTCGGCGTCGCCTACAGGGAGCCCACTGGGCTCCCCACTTTACGGCTCCGCCTACAGCACGTGCTGTAGGAAGGCTGTTATATTACCTCAGCACTGTCGTGCTTCGGCGTCGCCTACGGGGAGCCCACTGGGCTCCCCACTTTACGGCTCCGCCTACAGCACGTGCTGTAGGCCATGCCAAGCCGGGCGGACACTCCGGGCGGTTCGCCCGCGCCGCATGCTCCGATCGCGCGAATACGGCGGGTTGGATTCGCTTTGCGCAATAATCGTCCGCTAGGCTGGTGAGCCATGTGTGGAATCGTTGGATACGCGGGAAATATTGAAACGGCATGCGGTAGGCCTTTGGAGGTCTGCCTGCAAGGCCTGGAACGTCTGGAATACCGAGGCTATGACTCGGCCGGTGTGGCGCTGACCGCGCCCGGCATGGATAAGGTGGTCGTGCGCAAGAAGGCCGGCCGTTTGAAGAACCTGGTCGAAGACATCGAGCGTAAGCCGATGCCGCTTGCCACGGTGGGCATCGGCCACACGCGCTGGGCCACCAATGGCGAGCCGAGCGACGTGAACGCCCACCCGCACACCAGCATGGACGGCAAGGTGGCCATCATCCATAACGGCATCATCGAAAACGCCTCTCAGCTGCGTCTCGACCTGCAAGCCGAAGGCTACCGATTCGCCTCTGCCACCGACACTGAGGTGGCCGCTAAGCTGCTCGGCAAGATCGTGGACAAGATTATCGCGGATGAAGGCAAGCCAGACCTGTTCAAGGCTGTGCGCCGCATGGCCCGCATGCTTGAAGGTGCGTTCACCATTCTGGCCACCGACTGCCGCCAGCCGGACATCGTGGTCGGAGCCCGCCATGATTCGCCGCTGGTCGTGGGCCTTGGCGAGGGGGAGAACTTCCTCGGTTCCGACGTCGCCGCATTCGTGGCCTACACCAAGCGCGCCATGGAAGTCGACCAGGATCAGGCCGTATGCGTGTCCGCCGACGAGGTCGTCGTCACCGACTTCGACGGCAACGTGGTCGAAAACCCGAAGACCTACACCGTGGATTGGGACGCCTCGGCCGCCGAGAAGGGCGGCTGGGATTCCTTTATGGACAAGGAGATCCACGAAGACCCTGCCGCAGTGCAGCGCACCCTGCTTGGCCGCTTCGATACGAATGGCGGCATCACCCTTGATGAAGTGCGTATCGACGAACACGACTTCAAGGCCATCGACAAAATCATCGTTGTGGCCTGCGGCACCGCCAGCTACGCCGGCCAGGTAGCCAAATACGCCATCGAACACTGGGTGCGTATCCCCGTGGAAATCGAACTCGCGCACGAATTCCGTTACCGTGACCCGATTCTGACCCCGCGTACGCTCGTGGTGGCCATTTCTCAGTCCGGCGAAACCATGGATACGCTGATGGCCCTGCGCCACGCGCGCGAACAGGGGTCCAAGGTGCTGGCCATCTGCAACACGCAGGGTGCCTCCATTCCGCGTGAATCCGACGCCGTGCTCTACACACACGCCGGCCCGGAAGTTGCCGTGGCATCCACCAAGGCGTTCGTGGCGCAGATCACCGCCGCCTACCTGCTGGGCCTGTATCTGGCGCAGGTCAAGGGCGCGATGTTCCGCGATGAGATTCATCAGGTGCTCGACTCCCTGAAAGATATGCCGCGCAAGATTCAGTGGGTGCTCGACACCCAGCCCAAGACCATCCAGGCGGCCGCCGAGCGCATGGTGAACGCCAACTCCTTCTTGTTCCTCGGCCGCCACGTGGGCTACCCGGTGGCGCTTGAGGGCGCGTTGAAGCTCAAGGAAATCGCCTACACCTTCACCGAAGGCTTCGCGGCCGGCGAGCTCAAGCATGGACCGATCGCGCTGGTGGACGAGGGTGAGCCGGTGGTGTTCATCGTGCCGCCGCAACGCGGCCGCAATGTGTTGCACGCCAAGGTGATCTCCGGTATCGAGGAGGTCAAGGCTCGTGGCGCGTACATCATCGCCGTGGCCGAGCAGGGCGACCCGGATGTGGAACGGTACGCTGACGTGGTGTTCTGGCGCCCCGCCTGCCCAACGCTGATGAGCCCGCTGGTTGACGTGGTGCCGCTGCAGCTGTTCGCCATGGACATGGCAAAGCTCAAGGGCTACGACGTGGACAAGCCCCGCAACCTCGCCAAGTCCGTGACCGTTGAGTAAGCCACATCGGTATGTGATTGACGAGCCTCATATTCCGTTTGAGATGGACGTGCTGTATGAGGACGAGCGGATCATCGTGGTGGACAAGCCGCATTTTCTGGCCACCATGCCGCGAGGCATGTGGTATCGGCAGACCACGCTGATCCGATTGCGTGAGCGGCTGGGGGAGCCGGACATCACGCCAGCGCACCGATTGGACCGCATGACCGCCGGCGTATTGGTGTTCGTGCGGGATCCGGCCTGCCGCGGCGCGTATCAGATGCTGTTCCAGAACAGGCTGGCGGTCAAGGTCTACGAGTGTCTGGCGCCATGCCGGCCGATCGTGCGGCCTCGATACGGCACCGTGACCCGGATCGACCCGCCGCGTCCGTTCCCGTTGCTGCGCCGCTCGCATATCGTCAAGGAGCGTGGCGTTCTGGCCGCCTTCGAGACGCCGGGCTTGGTCAACGCCGAAACCCTTATCGAACGCGGCGAACCCGTGTCCCCTTTCCCCGGTGTGAAGCCGTGCATGCCGATGGCGGGCGGCCCCCGTCCGTCGGCCGTGCCCGTCTGCCGCTACACGCTACGCCCCCATACCGGCAAAACCCATCAGCTGCGCGTCCACATGAATGCGTTGGGGCTGCCCATCGTGGGCGATGATTTCTATCCATGCATCCAGGCGCGCCGGTACGACGATTTCAGCCAGCCGCTGCAGTTGGTGGCGCGTGTGCTGCGGTTCACCGATCCGGTGACGGGGCAGGAGCGGGAATTCGTTTCCCGGCAACCGTTGCTGATCTGACCGCGACGCCCCGTCCGGCGTCGTCCCGTGTGTCTGTGTGACATGAGAAAATCCACTCGCGTACATGCACACTATCGATGCAATGCAATAAAGGAACCGAATCATCATGGAACATAGAGCGTTCAAGTGGCCGCAGCCACTTGCGGGCAACAAGCCCCGCATCTGGTACGGCGGCGATTACAACCCCGACCAATGGCCTGAGGAAGTGTGGGACGAAGATGTAGCCCTCATGCAGCAGGCCGGCGTCAACCTCGTCTCCGTAGCCATCTTCTCCTGGGCCAAGCTTGAGCCCGAAGAAGGCGTGTACGACTTCGATTGGCTCGACCGCGTCATCGACAAGCTCGGCAAGGCCGGCATCGCCGTCGATCTCGCCTCCGGCACCGCATCCCCGCCGATGTGGATGACCCAGGCCCACCCGGAGATCCTCTGGGTCGACTACCGCGGCGATGTCTGCCAGCCCGGTGCCCGCCAGCACTGGCGCGCCACCAGCCCGGTCTTCCTTGACTACGCGCTCAACCTGTGCCGCAAGATGGCCGAGCACTACAAGGACAACCCCTATGTGGTCTCTTGGCATGTGAGCAACGAGTACGGCTGCCACAACCGCTTCGACTATTCCGAAGACGCCGAGCGCGCCTTCCAGAAGTGGTGCGAGAAGAAGTACGGCACCATCGACGCTGTCAACGACGCCTGGGGCACCGCCTTCTGGGCGCAGCGCATGAACAATTTCTCCGAGATCATTCCGCCGCGCTTCATCGGCGACGGCAACTTCATGAACCCGGGCAAGCTGCTTGATTGGAAGCGTTTCAGCTCCGACGCGCTGCTGGACTTCTACAAGGCCGAACGCGACGCCCTGCTCGAGATCGCCCCCAAGCCGCAGACCACCAACTTCATGGTCTCCGCGGGCTGCACCGTCCTCGACTACGACAAGTGGGGTCATGACGTGGACTTCGTGTCCAACGACCATTACTTCTCGCCCGGCGAGGCCCACTTCGACGAGATGGCCTACGCGGCCTGCCTCACCGACGGCATCGCCCGCAAGAACCCGTGGTTCCTCATGGAACATTCCACGTCCGCCGTCAACTGGCGCCCGACCAACTACCGGCTCGAGCCCGGCGAGCTGGTGCGCGACTCCCTGGCCCATCTGGCCATGGGCGCCGACGCCATCTGCTACTTCCAGTGGCGTCAGTCCAAGGCCGGCGCCGAGAAGTGGCATTCCGCCATGGTGCCCCACGCGGGCCCCGACTCCCAGATCTTCCGCGATGTGTGCGAGCTGGGTGCCGACCTCAACAAGCTTGCTGACGAGGGCCTGCTGAGCACCAAGCTGGTCAAGTCCAAGGTCGCCATCGTCTTCGACTACGAGTCCCAGTGGGCCACCGAGCACACCGCCACCCCCACGCAGGAGGTGCGCCACTGGACCGAGCCGCTGGACTGGTTCCGCGCGCTGGCGGACAATGGCCTGACCGCCGACGTGGTGCCGGTCCGTGGTCCTTGGGATGAGTACGAGGCCGTCGTGTTGCCGAGCCTGGCCATCCTGTCCGAGCAGACCACGCGCCGCGTGCGCGAGTATGTGGCGAACGGCGGCAAGCTGTTCGTGACCTACTACACCGGTCTGGTGGACGACAGGGATCACGTCTGGCTGGGCGGCTACCCCGGCTCCATTCGCGACGTGGTGGGCGTGCGCGTCGAGGAATTCGCCCCGATGGGCACCGACGCCCCCGGCACCATGGACCACCTTGACTTGGACAACGGAACCGTGGCGCACGATTTCGCCGACGTGATCACCTCCGTGGCCGATACCGCTCACGTGGTCGCCTCCTTCAAGGCAGATAAGTGGACCGGTTTCGACGGCGCTCCCGCCATCACCGTCAACGACTTCGGCGACGGCAAGGCCGCATACGTCGGTGCCCGTCTCGGCCGTGAGGGCTTGGCCAAGAGCCTGCCCGCGCTGCTGGAGGAACTCGGCATCGAGACTTCGGCTGAGGACGATCGCGGTGAAGTGCTGCGCGTCGAGCGTGCGGACGAAACTGGCGAGAACCACTTCGTGTTCCTGTTCAACCGCACCCACGATGTTGCGGTCGTGGACGTGGAAGGCGAACCGCTGGTCGCCTCGCTGGCCCAGGTCAACGAGTCCGAGCACACGGCCGCCATCCAGCCCAACGGCGTACTCGTCGTCAAGCTGTAAAACCGCGCATAGCGCCTAATTACTCAACGGCTCCCTTGCTGCTCATCGCAGCAGGGAGCCGTTTTCGTTTCTCCAGCAAAGTCGGGTAGGGTGGTCATGAGCAGGATGCATCTACCGTTTTAAGCCCCGCCTAGTACACTCGTCACCATGCGAGTGATCGGACAGCGAATCAAAAGAATGGCAACCATAGCAGTGACTGCCATCCTTTCCGTATCCCTGGCCTCGTGCGGGCAGGCTACGGACGACAACCGTACGGAGATCAGCGTATGGAGCTGGGAACCGAGCATGGGGGAGGTCATCCGCCGCTTCGAAAAAGCCAATCCGGACATCCGCGTGAAATGGACCAACATCTCCGGCTACGACAATCTCAATACCGCCATTCAGGACGGTTACGGCACGCCGGACGTGGCTCAGATCGAATACTATGCACTGTTGCAGTACGCGGTCTCCGGCCAATTGCTTGATCTGACCGACAAGATCGGCTCGGATTATTCCAACTTCTTTACCCTCGGCACATGGTCGTCCGTGCAGCTCGCCGGCCGTATCTACGGGCTGCCCATGGATTCAGGCCCGATGGGTTTCTTCTACAACGAAGACGTGTTCCGCCAAGCCGGCGTGGACGCCACCAAGATCAAGACTTGGGATGACTACTATGAGGCCGCCAAAAAGCTCAAGGAGATCGGCGTGTACATCGCCGCCGACTCGGGTGATGGCAGTTTCTATGACGCGATGGTCTGGCTTGCCGGTGGTCAGCCGTTCCACACGTCGGCCGACGGCAAAACCGTGACCATCGATTTGGATGAGGATGCCGGCACCCAACGGTTCACCGAATTCTGGCAGAAAATGATCGATGAGGGGCTTGTCGATACCACCTCCGCCACATGGTCGGATCGGTGGAAAAGCAGCGTGAGCACCGGCACCATCGCCTCCGTGTTCTCCGGAGCTTGGATGCCGTCGCTGCTGCTGTCCAATGTGCCGGGCGCGTCCGGTCTGTGGCGCGTGGCTCCCATGCCCACCTATGGTGGGCAGCCCGCCAATGCCGAAAACGGCGGATCGGCGCTGACCGTGTTGCAGCTGACCCGTAAGCCGGATGCGGCCTATCGTTTCGTGGACTTTGTGGCGCATAACGCCCAAGGCATTAGCGCGCGTGTGGATGGCGGTGCTTTCCCGGCCGATTATGCCACCCTGAATTCCGCTGATTTTTTGGATAAAACCACGATTACCAATGACCGTGGCATTGAAATCCCGTATTTCGGCGAGCAGAAGTTCAACCGTGTACTGTCGGAGGCCGCCGAGGATGTGCCGATCGGATACCAGTATCTGCCGTTCGAAGTGTATGCGCGCAGTGACTTCAAATCTACGGTGGGCCAGGCATACGAATGGTCCAGCAGTTTCCACGACTATCAGCAGCGACAGGAAGCCATTGAGATGGGCATGAAGGACGAGGAGGGCAACCCGCTCGAACCGTTGGAGAAGCCCGGCAAGAAAGTCAGTCTCTCCGACGGCCTGGCCCAATGGCAGAAAGACCTCCGAGAATACGGCTTCAATCAGGGCTTTACGATTAAGTAGGGTTTTGAGTTGGTTTTCGGGGAGGGATGGAATCGACTGCGCTATGCGCGGCCGATTCCTGCACGCCGCGTTACTTCACATTGCGCGAGTAGATGTATGCCATGCCTTTGAAGATCAGGTCTGAATCGTAGACGTCGATCATGTCGGTGTTGTTCTTGAAAATGCGGCTGAGCCCTCCCGTGGCTACCACTTGGAACGGCTCATCGATTTCCTTGCGGAACTGCTGAATCGTACGCTCAATGCCACCGAGGAACGTGTAATACAGTCCGGCCTGCATAGCAGTGCGCGTATTGGTGGCCAGAATCGACTGTGGTTGCGTGATCTCCACTTCCGGCAGCTGGGCGGTCTGCCCCCACAACGCCTCGGCCCCGGTGCGGATGCCCGTGGTGATGAAGCCGGAACGAATCGTGCCGGAACTGTCCACATAGTTGAACGTGGTGGCGGTGCCGAAGTCGGCCACCAGCACCGGGCCGCCATAGGTGTGGTAGGCGCCGGCGCAGTCGGCGATGCAGTCAGAGCCCAAGGTTTTGGGGTCGTCGAGACGAATGTTCATGCCGGTCTTGACGCCAGGGCCCACCACCATCGGTTCCAATCCGAGGAATTTGATCAGCGAGGCGCGGAAGGAATACATCACCTTCGGCACCACCGAGCAGACGATCACATCGTCCACATCGTCGGCCGTGTAATCGCTCAAAGCCAGGAACTGCGTGATCATCAGACCGTATTCGTCTGAGGTGTGCGTCGCCTTGGTGGTGATGCGGTAGGAGCCGACGATGCGGTCGCCCTCCAGAAAACCGATCACGATATTCGTATTGCCGATATCGACCGCCATCAGCATGGGTCAGGCCTCCTTGTTCTCGTCATCGACATTGCTCGCGCCGCCGGAACGCAACGCTGCGAGCCGCAGCAACAGCCGTTGCGCAAGCACGGTTTTGTCCATCTTGTCCCAATGCTCGATCTTCGGGGTACCGGCATCCTCCGCTCCGGACGTGAGCACGGTGACAACGTTGGTGTCGGTGCCGAACCCGGCACCTGCGTCGCGCAGATTGTTGGCCACCAGCATGTCGCAATGCTTGGACGTCAGCTTCTTCTCCGCATTACGAATCAGATGCTCGGTCTCCATCGCGAATCCGCACAGGATCTGCGAGCCGTCGTCGCGCTTGCGTTCGCCGGCCCACGCCAGAATATCCGGGTTGGAAACCAGCTCCACGGTGATGCTGCTGCGGCCGGCCTTCTTGATTTTCTCCGGCGCAATCTCGGCCACGCGAAAATCGCCCACGGCGGCGGCCATAATCGTGATATCCGCCGCCGGGAAGGCGTCGGCCACCGCATCGAACATATCCTGCGCGGTCGTGACGCGCACCACATCCACCGCATCGGGCGCAGTCAAGGCGACTGGACCGGAGACCAGCGTTACGTCGGCACCAAATTCGGCTGCGGCCGAGGCAATCGCATACCCCATCTTGCCGGTGGAATGGTTCGTCAGATAGCGGACCGGGTCTAGCGGCTCCTGCGTTGGCCCGGCAGTGACCAGCACGCGCAGCCCCTTGAGCGGGGAAAATGAGGGAGCCTGGTCATCCTGCGCATCCGCCAGCAACCGAGCGGCCACTTCCTCGATGCGCGCCGGCTCTTCCATACGGCCTCGTCCCACGTCGCCGCAAGCCAGATTGCCTTCCTCCGGCTCCACAATCTGCCAGCCCAATTCGGCGCAGGTTTTCAGATTGCGCTGCGTGGCCGGATTGTTGTACATATGCACGTTCATCGCCGGGCATAGGATCTTCGGCCCCTCATAGGCCAGAATGGTGGACGTCAGCGTATCGTTCGCCAATCCACAGGCGATGCGGGCGATGACGTCGGCGCTCGCCGGGGCCACCACCAGCAGATTGGCCCAGGCCGCATCGGCCACATGATTGATGGTCGTTGGCACGGTCGGATTGGCCGTCACGTCGCCGTGCGCGGCCGGATAAGCGGGGAACATCGTGGTACGGGTGGGTTGATGGGTCAGTGAGGTGAATGTCAGGGGAGTGACGAAACCTTCGGCCGCTGTGGTTTCGATAACCCGCACCTCGTGGCCGGCCTTGGTCCAATCGGATGCCAGATGACAGGCCTTGAATGCGGCGATGCTGCCGGTGACGCCCAGAAGAATATGTGCCATAGCTGCCTCCCGGCCTTATGCCAAGGCCGCACGTGTGCCCACGCCAGCGCTTCCCGCGTCGTTGCCCGACGATGCGCCGCGTGTTGTGGTCGCCGCGGACCCTCCGTCGGCGCCGCAATCCAGTATAGCCATTGCCTCCGGCGTGTCCGGGGATATAGTAGAACGTGGTGATCGACCCGAATGGGCGGTCAACCACGCAAGATAACAACGAAACCATATTCGGGCGTCAGCATGCCCGAATGCATCAGGGAGTATCCATGTCCCAGAACAATGGTGTGCACGGCGAGTCCGGCGCAACCGAAGACAGGAACATCGACGGCGCGAATCAAGCCGCCAGCACCGACGCGAGCCTCAACGCGCGCGCGAAATCATCAAACAAGAAGAACGGCGGCCCGAAATGGTGGCTGTGGACGCTGATCGCGGTCGTCGTGGCCGCGGCGCTCATCGTGGGCGTCACCGTCTTCGGCGGGAAAGGCAAGGGCAAGGACGCGAACGCCTCCGGCTCGGCCAGCCGATCCGACACCGTGGCCGTCGGCCTCAAACTCGCCCCGGTCAATCTTGACATCCGCCACCAGTCGGGTTCGGCCCTTGAGCAGATCCTCATCGGCAACGTGTACGAGGGTCTCGTCTCGCGTGGCTCGGACAACAAGGTCCACCCCGGTCTGGCCAAGAGCTGGGAGATCTCCAAGGATGGCCTGACCTACACATTCCACCTCAACGAGAAGATGAACTTCTCCAACGGCGACAAGCTCGACGCCGAGGATGTGGCGTGGTCCATCAACGAGCTCAAGGCCCAGAAGTACTACGACTACGAGCAGGTCAAGAGCCTGGACAAGGCCGAGGCCGTGGACGCCAACACGGTCAGGCTCACCCTCTCCGCGCCCAACTCGAACATGCTGTGGTACCTCACCAGCCGTCCCGGCCTGGTCTACGACAAGGACGCCACCTGGGATCAGAAGAACGGCGCGTTGGGCTCGGGCCCGTACACCGTGGTCTCCTTTGACCCGAACGACAAGATCGTGCTCAAGGCGAACCCCAAGTATTGGGGCACCGAGCACAAGGCGAGGACCGAGAACGTGATCGTCCGGTTCCTGCCGGACGAGAACGCCAGCATCAACGCCCTCAAGAGCGGCGACGTGCAGGTGCTTTCGCCCATTTCCGCCACCCTTGCCGATCCGTTCCGCAAGGATCCGAACTATGTGGTCAAGTCCGGTGACGGTTCCGACAAGTTCGTGCTCGCCTTCAACATGGCCAACGACAAGCTCTCCGACAAGCGCGTCCGCCAGGCCATCCGATACGCCATCGACCATAAGCAGATCATCGCCTCGCGCGGCGGCGTGGACGCCCCCCTCGGCGGTCCGATCCCCAAGGTCGATCCCGGTTACGAGGATCTGAGCGGCCTGTACCCGCATGACGTGGCCAAGGCCAAGAAGCTCATGGAGCAGGCCGGATACTCCGAGTCGAAGCCGCTGGACCTGACCCTCACCTACGCCAACGTGTACGGCACCGAGCTCGGCGACCAGCTCAAGAGCCAGCTCAAGCCCATCGGCATCGACCTGAAGATCAACTACGTGGAGTTCTCCACTTGGCTGCAGGACGTGCACGCCAACGGCAACTACGATCTTTCGCTCGTGGACCATGCCGAAAGCCACGACTTCTACGGATGGACCACGCCGAGCTACTACTTCCACTACGACAACAAGGACGTGCAGGCCCTGTACGCCAAGGCGCTGGAGGCCACCTCCGACGACGAGGCCTCGAAGTATCTGGCCAAGGCCGCGAAGATCGTCTCCGAGGACGCGCCGGCCGACTGGCTGTTCAGCTGGAAGGTCACCATCGCCTACGCCAAGGGCGTGGACGGCTTCCCGCAGAACCTGAGCCAGACCGTGCTGCCCCTCTGGCGGATCACCTACACCAAGTAGTCCCGGAACCCATCGGTCGGGCGCGGCGCGGGGGTGATTCCGTGGCGCGCCCGATCGTGGACGGCCCATCCGGCCGATGACGCCACGGGCGGTGGCGAGGGAATCCGAGGGAATCGATAAGGGAGGCGTTATGCGGTTCTTGATGCAACGCTTGCTGCTGTTCGCGGCGGCGCTGTTCGGCATTTCGGTGCTGGTGTTCGCGATGCTGCGCATCCTGCCGGGCGACGTGGCGGTCGTGATGGCCGGCATGAACGCATCGCCGGCGCGTGTGGCGGCCCTGCGCGCCGAATTCGGCCTTGACCGGCCGTATGTCGTGCAGTATCTCGACTGGGCCGGAGGGCTGCTGCACGGCGACCTCGGCGTGTCGGCGCTGACCGGACGGGCGGTGACCTCCCAGGTCGGCCAACGTGCGACGATCACGTTCCCGCTGATCGTGATGAGTCTGGCCATCGCGCTCACCCTCGGCTTGTCCATGGGCGCCGCCGCCGTGATCTCCCGGTCGCCGGCCGTGCGTGGTTTCCTGCGCGTGCTGTCCATCGTGGGCGGCGCCGTGCCGGCCCTGTGGAGCGGCCTGCTGCTCATCCTCCTGTTCGCGCGGGGCGTGGGCCTTGTCGGTCTGCTGCCCTCGCAGGGGTTCCCCGCCGCTGGGTGGGGCGCTCCTGGGCGGGCGGTCTCGTCCCTGATCCTGCCGGCGCTTGCCACCGGATTCGTGTCCGGTGCGGGCATCATGCGTTACACGCGCTCCATTCTGGAAGGCATCGCCGATGAGGGAGGTCCGATCGATATGGCCATGTCCTGCGGCATGACCCGCACCCAGGCGTTGGTGCGCGTGGGATTGCGGTTGGCGGCTCCGCAACTCGTCTCGGTGGTGGGGCTGGCGTTCGCCTCGATGATCACCGGCGTGATGGTGGTGGAGAACCTGTTCGCCCTGCCCGGTCTGGGCGCCCTGCTGGTGGGCGATGTCGGCAACCGCGATCTGGTGGCCGTGCAAAGCGAGCTGTTCCTGCTTGCCGCGTTCTTCCTGCTGATCGGCCTGGCGGTGGATCTGCTGCACGCGCTGCTTGACCCGCGTCTGGCCGCCGGAAAGGAGGAATGATGGTTGATCGCAATGGTCGATGGCGTCGTTCGGGCGTGGTTCTGGGCACCATCTGGTCCCGGGGCACCGGCCGCTATTCGCTGATCGTGCTGGGGTTGTGGATGGTCGTCGCCCTGGTGTCGTTGTTCTGGACCCCGCAGTCGCTGCTGGCCACCGACGGCTACCACGTGTGGGACAAGCCGTCGTCCGCGCATTGGCTGGGCACCGACGGCACCGGCGCGGACGTGCTGAGCTGGCTGATGGCCGGATCGCGCACGAACCTTGCCATCGCCCTGCTGACCGTCATCTGCTCGGCCTGCATCGGCATGCTGCTGGTCGGGCTTATGGTCGCCCGTTCCGCGGTGCTCGCCTCGGCGTCGGTCGCCGTGGTCGACGCGCTGATCTCCATCCCCACCGTGCTCATCGCCCTGCTGCTCGCCGTGCCGTTCGGCGCATCCGCGGCCGTGGTGATCGGCGCGTGCTCCATCGGCTACGGGCTGCATCTGGCGCGCGTCGCCCGTCCGGCCGCCCTGCTCGCCGCCCGCTCGGGATACGTGCAGTCGGCCCGGGCGAACGGCGCCAGCGGGTTCGGCGTACTGGTCAGACACATCGTGCCGAACATCACGCCGGTGCTGATGGTGCAATCGTCGATGTCGGCGGGCACCTCGGTGCTGGCCGAGGCGGGCCTGACCTATCTGGGCGTGGGCGTCGGCGCGGGGGTGCCGAGCTGGGGCCATTCGCTGGCCACCTCGGTCAAACTCATCAACGTGTTTCCGTTGACGGTGGTGTGGCCCGGTCTGATCGTCACCCTGGTGGTGGTCGCGCTGAACCTGTTCGGCGACGCGTTGCGCGACGCCACCGACCCGGTGTCCAACCCCGCGCTGCGGCGATCGGCCGGGGTCGGCCGCGCCGTGCACGCAGACGCCGCGTCGGCGGCGAAGGAGGCGGACGATGAGCGTTGAGATCCGTGGACTGCGCATCGTCATCGGCGGCACACCGATCATCGGGGGCGTCGACCTGTCCATCGCGGACGGCGAACGGGTGGGCCTGATAGGGGCCTCCGGCTCCGGCAAGTCGATGATCGCCAAATCGCTGCTCGGCCTGTTGCCGCATGAGGCCGTGCCGTCCGGCGAGATCACGATGGGGGACACCTCCGTGCTGTCCGGCGAAGACGGCGGCGCGGACGGGCTGGCGGGGAACGCGCGTTGCGCATACGCCGACGAGCATGTCCTCGCCGACCTGCGAGGCCGGTATGTGGGCACGGTATTCCAGAATCCGGCCCATGCGCTCAATCCGGTGATGACCGCGGCACAGCAGATCGCCCTGCCGTTGCACATGCACTACGATCTGAGCAAAGCCGAACGCGCCGACCGGGTGGCCTTCATGTTGGACAAGGTCGGACTGGGCCGTGACGTGGCCGGCAAATACCCGCATGAACTCTCCGGCGGCCAACAGCAGCGCGTAGGCATCGCCACGGCGCTGATCACCTCGCCGCGGTTCATCATCGCCGACGAACCCACCACGGCGCTCGACTCCATCACGCAACGCCAGATCGTGGACCTGCTGACCTCGCTGGTGGACGACGCCGGCGCATCCATGCTGTTCATCACCCACGATTTCTCCGTGCTCGCGCGGGCCACCGAACGATGCTACGTGTTGGACGCCGGCCGCATCATCGAATCAGGGGCCACCGCCGATCTGCTCGCCGCGCCGACCACACCACAAGCCCAGCGCCTGGTCGCCGCCGCCCAAACCCTCACCCTCCACACTCCCAAGGAGGATTCGCATGAGTAACAGCAGTGTGCCGCTCCTCTCCGCCCACTCCATCACCAAATCCTTCGGCCCGCGCGCCGCACGCCACCAAGTCCTCTTCGACGTCTCCGTCGACGTCCATGCCGGCGAATGCCTCGCCGTGATCGGCGGCTCCGGTTCTGGAAAATCCACGTTGACCCGCATCATGCTGGGCCTGGAACCCGCCGACGCCGGCAGCGTGGACTACGAGGGCCAATCCGTGGCCCCGGGCCGCAGGTCGCCGGGAGGGCGGGCCCTGCGCCGCGAATCCGGTCTGGTGTTCCAGAACCCGTTCTCCTCGCTCGACCCACGATGGCGAGTCGCCAGATCGGTGGCCGAACCGCTGACCCTGCAACGGCGTGACCTTGGATCCGCGGCCATCGCCGAACGGGTGGCCTCGGCCCTGACCATGGCCGGCCTCGAACCGGCGGACTTCCTGGACCGATACCCGATCGACCTGTCCGGCGGACAGGCGCAGCGTGTGGCCATCGCCCGCGCCGTCATCAACGAACCCAAAGTGATACTCGCCGACGAGCCGATGAGCGCCATCGACGTGGCCGCCCGCATCCAGATACTCGACACCTTCGCCGCCATCCGTGCGGCCCGCCCGGACACCGCCATCATCATGGTCTCCCACGATCTCGGCGTGGTACGGCACATCGCCGACCGTATCGTGGTGCTCCATGACGGGCGGGTCGAGGAGACGGGCGTCACCTCCGCGGTGCTCGGCGACCCGCAATCCGATTACACCAGACGGCTTATCGAGGCCGCCTCGCTCTGACGCGCACCATCGCGGCATGGCGACTATCATAGATGATGCTTGCGGGGGAATCAGTGACGGCCATTCGGTCTCGCCCCCCCCCAAGGGAAGGGTGTTTCATGACAAAGCTCATTCTCGACCTTGACACCGGTGTGGATGACGCGCTCGCCATCGCATACGCATTGGGCAGTCCGGAAGTGGAATTGATCGGCATCACCGGCACATACGGCAATGTGCTGCTCGACCAGGGCGTGCGCAACGCGCTGGCCATCACCGATCTGCTCGGCCACCCGGAAGTCGGGGTGTACAAGGGTCTGCCGCACTCCAGCACCACCGACTCGTTCGAGGTGCTGGAGATCTCCAAGTTCATCCACGGCGCCAACGGCATAGGCGACGTCTCGATCCCCGATTCGAACCGCGAACCGCAATCCGAGCCGGCGGTCGACTTCATCATCGACGCGGCCAAGACGTACGGCAAGGAGCTCGTCTACGTGCCCACCGGCCCGATGACCAACATCGCCGCCGCATTGCGCAAGGCGCCGGAGATCAAGGACGAGATCGGCCGCATCGTGCTTATGGGCGGTGCGCTGACCGTCTGCGGCAACGTGAACGCCTGGGAGGAGGCGAACATCTCCCAGGATCCCGACGCCGCCGATTACCTGTTCCGTTCGGGCGCCCCGGCCACGATGATCGGCCTCGACGTGACGCTCCAGACCCTGCTCACCTACCGGGAGACCCGGCAGTGGCGTGATCTGGGTACCAAGGCCGGCGCGTTCCTGGCGGACATGACCGACTTCTACATCAAGGCATACGAGACGACCTCCCCGCATCTGGGCGGCTGCGGCCTGCACGACCCCCTGGCGGTCGGCGTGGCCGTGGACCCCACGCTGGTCGACACCCTGCCCATGAACCTCAAGGTGGATGTGGACGGCCCCACGCGCGGCCGCACCATCGGCGACAACACGCGCCTCAACGATCCGGTCAAGACCATGAAGGCCGCGGTCGGCGTCGACGTGCCGCGTTTCCTGCACGAGTTCATGACCCGCATCACCGCGCTCGCCAAGCACGCAGAGTAACTGCGTCGGCGCACGGAACATGCCGAACACCGCAAACAGAGCATAGCAAACAGAGAACAGAGAGGAATTCCATGACATCATCGACCAACACCGCGGACGTCAAGTCCGCCGACGAGCAGGTCACCACCCAAACGGCCGTCAAGGCCCTGGTGCTGCTGCTCATCACCTTCATCCTCGGCACCCTGTGCCTGCAGGGCTTCAACCTCGTGTTCACCCAGGTGGGCGAAGACGTCGGCGCCCCGGCCCAGGCCTCGCTGATCACCGCCTTCCCGAGCATCGTGCTCGGCATCGTGTGCTTCATCTACGGTTCGCTCGGCGACTTCGTCTCCCTGAAGCGACTGGTCATCGTCGGCCTGATCATGCTGTTCGTCGGCTCCGTTTTCGGGTTCGTGGCCAACTTCTTCTTCCCCGCGAACCTGTGGACCGTCATCGTCGCCCGCGTGCTGCAGACCGCAGGCGAACAGGTGGCCGGCTCCGTGTATCTGGTCATCACCACCAAATATCTGAAGAACGAGCTCAAGGTCGTGTTCTTCGGCCTGTACACCGCCGGCTACCAGCTGTCCGCCTCCATCGGCGTGTTCGCCGCCGGCGCGCTCAGCTCCATCGCCTGGCAGTACCTGTTCCTCATCCCCGCCGTCACCATCCTCTTCCTGCCCACCCTGCTCAAGAGCCTGCCCGGACGTCAGGGCAGCGGCGACAAGGTCGATTGGATCGGCTTCACCATCTTCGGCCTGGCCAGCGCGTTCCTCACCCTGTTCTTCTCCTACATGGCATGGTGGATGCTCATCGTGGCCGTCGCGCTGTTCGCGGTCTTCGCCGTGTACATCGCCAAGGCCTCCGATCCGTTCGTGACCCCCGCCTTCTTCAAGAACACGCGCTGGCTGGCGGCCATGTCGCTGATCCTCGTGTTCTACTTCACCAACTACTGCATCTCCCCGCTGTTCAACGGCATCGGCACCACCGTGTACGGCATGACCACCGCCCAGGTGTCCACGTACGTCGTGTGGGCGTTCGTGTGCGCGGCCATCGTGGGCACCTGCTCCGGCCTGATCATCGGCAGGATCGGCAAGCAGGCCGCGCTGATCATCGCCGCATGCCTCATGATCGCCGGCTTCGTGTCCGCCGCCCTGGCCGTCAACGCCGGCTTCCTGGCGTTGACGATCGCCGCATGCGTGTTCTACTGCGGCGTGGGTCTGATGTATTCGCCCGTGGTCTCCACCGTGCTGAGCACGATTCCGCAGGAGGAGTCCGGCCGTGGCGTGGGCATGAACGATCTGCTGATGAACGTGACCGCCTCCATCGGCATCTCCATCATCGGCGGACTCATGGGATCGCAGGCGCTCGCCGGTTCCAGCATCACCGGCGCCACCGGTGCCGCGGCCGGATACGCGAACCTGCTGCTCATCGGCGCCGGCGTCATGACGCTCGGCCTGATCGTGTTCCTCGTGTTCCGCAAGAAGATCTACGCGCAGGACTGATGCCATGACGCTGTCCCTGGCCATTGAAGGATCCGGCTTCACCGCGCGCACGTGCGACGAGGTCGCGTATTTCCACAACGCCCTGTTCCTGATTGATGACCGGGGCATCAGCACGTCCGTGCTCCAGCCGGATGCCGAACGGTATGCCGTCGAGCGGGACGAAGCTCGGCGGCATGGCGTATACCGCCGCATCCCGGACGGTGAGCAGGAGCCACCCGCCGACATCTTCCAGAAGATCCTCAATCTTGCCGTACCCGAGAACATCCGCGCAGTGTGGGTGCAGGGCCGTCAGGTCGTGGCGAAGTGAAATGAGGGCCGGCTTGTGCCGGCCCTCATCGTTGTCTATGCCCCGAACTGTTGTGTTTTGCCATCACTTCGGATTGACGATTCTGCCATTACAAGAGCATGATTGGCGGTATGGAAGCGTTCTGCTTGAAGGCGTGGCGGAATCGTTGTCAAAGAACCTTGGCCACCATATGAACGCCGGCGCCCGGATTCAACTTGTAAGTGCAACGGCTGGTTTCGGGTCGGTTTGTTTTGATTGTAGCTTGGCCATCTCCTCGTCCCATACCTCGTTGGGCGTTTTGTAGCCGAGGAGCTTCATGGGGGTGTCGTT